>DATFRK010000935.1:0-9374 GCA_035263325.1 Pyrinomonadaceae bacterium
GTCGCGGTTTGGCCACGTTCGTTAGCGTGGTGATCGGCGCCGGGGCTTCTGCGGTGGCGGTCTCCTCTGTTTCCGTGGCACTTTCGGACACAGCAGACTTGCGCACTAGTTTGAGAACTTTCGTATCAGTCTTCATAGTTGCTTGCCAAAGTCAGGCGATATTCCTCAGCCATTCCCGGGTGTCCAAAACGTTGCGCAGCTTCCACGCCACGTTGGTAGGTTTCGCGCGCCTTCTCCCGCTGACCGGAGCGTTCGTACGCACTGGCCAACATGCCGTATGCGTTTCCTTCATCGTCTGAGACTTCGAGATACCGGATCAGAGTACCAATCAGTTCCTCGTTCTGACCGGCCTTTTCATATTCCTTGGCAAGTCCGAAAAGCACGCTGGTGTTTTTCGGATCGCTCGTGAGCATTTGCTTGAAAATCTCAATCCGCGAGGTACTCATTTGCCTGATAAGTAGTTGGGCCTACTTACCTCCAATCATCAATTTCGCGATCGTCTGCAACTGCATGTTGGACGTTCCTTCGTAGATCGCCCCAATCTTCGAGTCGCGCCAGTACTTCTCCACCGGGTAGTCTTTGACGTAGCCATAACCGCCGTACAGTTCGATCGCCTTCGAAGTGATATGTTCCGCAACCCGCGACGAGTAAAGTTTGGCCATCGCCGCTTCTTTGACAAAGTTGACGTGTGCGTCCTTCATGCGGGCAGCGTTGTAAACCATCAAACGAGCAGCTTCCAGTTCTGTCGCCATTTCCGCGAGTTGAAATTGCACACCCTGGAACTGGTTGATGGCCTTGCCAAATTGCTTTCGCTCGCCGGTGTAGGCCACGGCACTCTCCAGTGCGCCCGTGGCAATCCCGACCATCTGCGCGCCGATACCGATCCGCCCTTCATTCAAGGTCTCGATCGAAATCTTGTAACCCTTACCAACTTCGCCGAGCACGTTCTCTTTTGGCACGCGGCAATCTTCCAGGATCAATTCCACGGTCGATGAGGCACGAATGCCAAGTTTGTTTTCTTTCTTGCCCACGGAAAAACCTGGGAAGCCCTTCTCAAGAACGAACGCGGTGATCCCGCGGTAACCAGCGTCCGGCTGGGCATTGGCGAATAAGACGAAAAGGTCAGCTTCGTTGCCGTTGGTAATCCAAAGCTTGTGGCCGTTAATCAGGTAGTGATCGCCCTTTTCCACGGCCCGGGTTTGCATCGCAAACGCATCAGAGCCTGACCCCGCTTCGCTTAAGGCATAGGCGCCGACGGTCCCGCTCGCAAGCCTGGTCAAATATTTTTGCTTCTGATCTTCGGTACCCCAACGGATCAGTGCGTTATTGACGAGCGTGTTCTGCACATCAACCAGCACCCCGACTGAAGCATCGACGCGCGATAACTCTTCGACGGCGAGAATTGCAGTGAAGAAGGTAGCCGCTGCGCCGCCATAAGTTTCCGGAGTTTCGATACCCATCAAGCCAAGCTCAAAACATTGCTTGAGGATAGCCGGGTCCATTTTCGCCGCTTCATCCATCTGTTCGACGCGTGGGCGCAACTCGCCCTCGGCAAACTCTCGCACGCTCGCGCGAAACATCTGTTCATCTTCAGAGAGCGACGTGAGCGGACGACCTGAGACCTGTTCCATAACTGTTTGGGATTGACTCATCGGTACCTGATTTACTAGCCGGCTGGGATTTAACGTAGCATCATAATCAAGCCAAACTTAAAAAGGCAAAAGGCTAGGGCCTCAACTGCAGCGGGTCTTTGGTTTCCCATCCCATTGCTTGCGGTATATCCGTTGCAAGGCGTGTGGTACCGTAATTATGTGCAGAGTGAGGAGCCCCCAAAGCATTTGACTCAAAAAACTGGCCGCAGGCTCGCTCCCCTCGGAATCATTGTCGGCCTTCTCGGCTTGCTGCTTTTTGCCTACTTTGTCAAAAAGGCTGGCCTCTCTGAAATTTTCGCCGGCATTCGACGCCTCGGCTTTGGCTTTCTGCTGATACTCGCAATTTCCTCACTCCGTTACATCGTCCGTTCATTAGCCTGGGTCAAGTGCCTGGAACCACCCTTCCAGCTTCGTTTTCGCGACGCTCTAGCCGCCAGAATAATGGGAGACGCGCTGGGTAACATCGTTCCGTTTGCGAGCATGGCCGTGAGCGAACCTTCGAAGGCTGTGTTTATCAAAAACAGGGTGCCACTCATTCCAGCTCTGTCAGCACTTGCGGTTGAGAACATCTTTTACAGTCTGTCGGTGGCTGTCTTTATCTTTTCTGGAACGGCAACGCTACTCTTGACTTTCACCTTGCCAAAGGCGTTGCGCTACGCGAGTTTGGGGGCATTGATCGCAACGGTCGTGGTGATACCGCTGGTCATTTTCGTAATTAATCGGCAATGGCGGTTTCTGAGTGGAGCGCTGCGGTTCCTGGACCGCAGACGACTCGCGCAAAGATGGTCACAGAAGATGTTGCCACGCGCGCAAGGTCTCGAGGAGAGAATCTACGGCTTTTACCAGCGAAACCAGGGCAGCTTCCTTTCAATCTTCGCGCTCGAACTCGCATTCCACTGCGCCGGGGTGACGGAAGTCTATACCACGCTAACTTACATTAGTCCGATCGCTCCGACACTGCTGACGGCCTTCATACTCGAGTCGGTCAACCGCATCATTAATGTTGCTTTTAAGTTTGTGCCGTTGCGCACAGGTGTCGATGAAGCTGGGACAGGAATGCTCTCCAAAGTTCTGGGCTTCACCACGGCGATTGGAGTCACATTGGCGATCGTTCGCAAAGGTCGCGACATTTTTTGGAGTATGGTAGGAGTTTTGCTGATGTTGCAGAGAGGATTCTCTTTCCGGAATGTGGCTGAGGAGGTGGGAAAAGGATCGGAATCCACGAGTGAGGCACAATCACAAGAGCTTACTCAGTAAGAAGCTTTTTGGTCATATATCATTTGACATTTCTCATATGACATTTGCCTGTACGGCTGAGATCTGACATCACAAGTCTGAAAACCTAGTTGCTGCATCGCGCCAAATGGCTATATGAGAAATGTCAAATGATATATGACCAATGATGACCCGAGGAAGTTGACCGCGCACGCACACGTCAACAACTATTCATACGCGAGCGCACTCACGGCGTCGAGATTAGAAGCACGCAGCGCCGGATAAAGCGCTCCCACAACGCCACCAATCAAGCCAATCGCGGCCGCAGTCAACGCCCACGTCCAACTGTACTCAAAGAGCAGTCCGTAAAATCGATGAATCAAAAATCCAGCGATCATCGAGACCACAAAACCCGCCACCAGGCCGATGATACTGATCAGGACCGCCTCCTTCTCGATGATGCCGACAATATAACCTCGCGAAGCTCCCATCGCCTTTAGAATGCCAATCTCGCGCGTTCTCTCAGTGATCGTGGTATACATCGCCAGCATTACCACCAACGCGCTGACAACAGCCGCCAACCCAACCAGCACACGCAAGAACACCCCCAGGAACGGGATATTCTTTTCAATGCCAGTAAACACTTCGCGCGTAGGCTGAATGGTGTTGCCAGGCAAGGCGGCATCAATCCTCCTGGCCATTTCCGTAACTTGATCGGAGTTCTTAAGCTTAACAAAAATGAAGGTCGCTTTGTCCTTCGCCTCTAGAGCTTCTTGCATTGCCGCCAGCGACATCTTGACGCGCGCCCCTGACTCCGGGGAGTAAATGCCCACGATGCGATAGTCCTTGTTGCCCAGGGGCTTCAAAGTATCACCCAATTTGAGATTGTTTTTGCTGGCCTTAGTTTCGTCGATCACCACTTCGTCCAACTGCTGTGGCGCATGTCCCGCGACTAAGTTGATACCATTCATGCGCGCGTACGTGTCCCAATCAACGCCGTCGATCTGTTCGAAGCCAAAGCCTTTGCTGCCCTGGAAGAACCAGCGAATAACCGGCGTCGCTTCTTCTACTCCCTCGATTGCCCTTAACTTGTCGACATACTGAACGGGCAGATTGGCGGTTGATGTAGTCAGCTGCATGGCGCCGGGTCTCATAAAGATCAACTCGGCGCGCACGTTTGAAGCTCGGCGCATCAGATCGTTCGACATGCCGCGCGCGAGTCCGGTGAAGAGCATGACCAAACTTACTCCGAGCGCAATGCCGGCTACGCTTACCAGGGTGCGGATCGGTCGTTGTCGAATATTGGAAGTAACTAAGTTGTCCATGAATTAAGCCCAGCCAAGAAATTAAGGACACCTGCAATCAAAGTCTGACAGGTCTGAAAGTAACTACTACCTTAAAACATTTGCCCTAACCTAACAAACTCGGAGCGGGTTCCGGCTTCTTTCAGACTGAGATTGCGATCGGCCGGTAGTCTCGTCGCCTCCAATCATTTAACCTAAACTTTATGCACACCCGGAATTCTTCCTTCGCATCACGGAGACTTTCGTCTCACGTTATCAAACTTGCTCTCGTAGCCCTGGCTCTTACTTTGGCTGTAGCGACCGGCCGAGTGTTGAGCGTCGCCAGAACCAGCTCCACTTTGGCGGCTGATCGAGTGCAGATCACCATCCTTGGGACGACGGATCTGCACGGCAACCTCAACCCCATCGATTACTACACCAACAAGCCCGACAATCGGGGCCTGGCAAAGATCGCCACCCTCATCAAACGTGTCCGTCGCGAGCAACCCAATGTTGTGCTGATCGACTCTGGCGATACCATTCAAGGCACGCCGCTCGAATCGTTTCACAACCGTAAGAACAATCAGCCACCGGATCCCATGATGCTCGCAATGAACGCGCTGCAATATGACTCGATGACTGTCGGCAACCATGAATACAATTTTGGCCTCAAGGTATTGGAAAAGGCCCGTAGTGAGGCACAGTTTCCCTGGCTATCGGCAAACACCTACAACACGACGACGAAGGAGACGCATTTCAAGCCCTACATCATCAAGGAAGTCGCTGGAGTGAGAATCGGGATCCTCGGACTGACCACGCCGGGCATTCCCAACTGGGAGAATCCGCCCAACTATGCTGGCCTCGAATTTCGGCCACTCGTAACCGAGGCGCGGAAATGGGTAGCGCTGTTACGCGAGCAGGAAAAGGCAGACATCGTAGTGATCGCGATGCACATGGGCCTGGAAGAAGACTTGCGCACAGGCGAGGTTAATCCCGGGCAGGTGCCACACGAAAACGAGGCGATCGCTATTGCCAAACAGGTGCCGGGTGTCGATCTGATTTTTATGGGCCACACACATCGCGAAGTTCCTTCGCTTTTCCTGAACGGTGTTTTGCTTACCCAGGCAAATTACTGGGGCAGACACCTGGCGAGGGCTGATCTTTATCTCCAGCGCGGCGATAGCGGTTGGAAAATTTTCGCCAAATCGGCGCGTACGATTCCCAGTGAAGATCGCGTTGAGCCTGACAGCGACATCCTCAAGCTGGCTGAAAGTTATGATCGGGAAACACAAGCATGGCTGAATAGAACAATCGGTGAGTCAGCCCAGGAACTGAACGCCAGGGAGGCCCGTTTTAAGGACACGGCGATCCTCGATCTTATTCAACGCGTGCAACTCGAGGCCGGTCAGGCCGACGTTTCAATGGTGGCGAATTTTAATCCCGAGGCGCGCATTGCGAAGGGACCAGTCACTGTCCGTGACATTGCCGGACTGTACGTCTACGAAAACACGCTCGTGGTCCTGGAGGTTACTGGCCAACAACTAAAAGACGCGCTCGAGCATTCGGCCAAATACTTTCGCAGCTACGTTCCCGGTAAGACTGCTGCGGATCTGATCGATGAAAGGATCCCCGCTTACAACTTCGATATTGCGGAGGGCGTCAACTACACGCTGGATATCTCCAGACCAGTCGGAGAGCGAATTCAGAACCTGACCTTCCGTGGCCAGCCAGTCAGGCCCGAGCAGAAGTTTCGCCTCGCGACAAACAACTACCGAGTGAGCGGTGGCGGTGGCTACACGATGTACAAGGACGCGCCAGTTGTTTATCGCTCAAGCCAGGAAATTCGCGAAATGATTATTGACTGGGTGGAAAGGCACAAAACAGTCCCGCCAGAACCGACCAACAACTGGCGCCTCGTCCCTTAATAAAGTGTGCTGAGCGTTGCAAGACGGCTCTTCAATTAGCTGTGTAATCTGCGGAATCTGTGGATAAAAAACCCGAACGGCAACCCGGGGACGTTGGGTTGCCGTTCTGGTTTGGGAAAAGGAAGCAAGCCTTAAATCACCACTGCTGGCTTCCTCTCGCGCGGGCTTCGTGTGCATCGCTTAGCGATAGAAAGTCACTACCTCAACTCGCTCAAACTTATTAGAGATGTCGTTCGGGGAGATCATCGCCATCTCTTTTTCAATTGCGCGTTCGTGCTTTGATTTCAGTAAGCAGCGACCAGTCTGTTCACCAGCGGTCCAAATCTCTGCGAGAAAGTAATGGTTCGCATAGCGGCGGAATACCAACGTACCTTTCTCGGCGGCAACGGTCTTGTTCTCGGTGTACGTCAGACGGACAGCTGAATCTTTGCCATCGCGACTGCGAACCAGGACCACCGCTTTTCCATCGGTTAACGATGAGACCTGATATTCACCAGCTGGAAGAACCTTGTCGCCAACTGCGAAGTCGAACGGGATGTTGGCGCGCGCGGGGTTGCGCGATTGGCCGTTTGCGGAAGCTACTGCGGTTACGAATGTGACGGTGACGAGGAGCAGCAACATCGTCAAGCCTTTGGTCATGTGTTTTGCCATGATTCCTCCTTCGAATACTTCTGGGCTTTAGTTTCGTTCACCCCTTGTTCTGGTCCAGCCCTATTGCTAAGTCTGTGCCACAGAGTGCAGAACGTGAAAAAGTCGAAATACACAACAAAAAGCTCGGCTAACAACCCGACAGAGTCTGTCGTGATCGCCTCCGATGCTATCTAAATGGATAGTGCGGTTAACTCTTCGGATAGGATGAGCCGCGGGGATGCCAGGCTGTGACCTGTCTGGCCCGTGTGCAGGCCAAATTTTCGGAAGCACGCTGCGAATTGCAGTGGCGCTTGGCTAGTTTTTTCCGTCGGGCCACCATAAAGTCGACTAATCTCGTTGCCCGAAAACAGGCTCACGCGTAGACTTGCAAGAAAGCTTGCTTCGCAAAAGACATGCAGCCGCGACTTGCATCCATCTCCGGCAAACTTAAAGGCGCCGTCTTCACGATCAACGACGACTCAATAGTGATTGGTCGTGAGACCGCAGCCGGCCTCTGCATCGCTGACCCTTCTGTTTCTCGCCGCCACTCAATTATCGAAAAGAAGGAAGATCACTTCGTAATCACGGACCTTGAGAGTCTGAACGGCACGTTTATCAACGATGTGCCGGTGAGGGAACGGATCCTCGAACATGGCGACCGCGTCAGGATCGGCGAATCGCAGTTTCTGTTCCTGATGAACGACGGAGATGTTAGCTCCCGGTCAAGCCAGGTAATGCTTGACGAAGGGAAGGTCCTAAGCGGTTCGACACTGCAGTTTCGCTTTGATGACGCGCTCTACCTGATGGCCCGCGATCTCAGCGCGTTGATGAAAGTGAGCACCACCATCAACGCCATTCGCGGCCTGGAAGAACTCCTGGAACGACTGCTCGAATTGCTCTTCGAAGTAGTTCCCGCGCAACACGGGGCGATTCTTCTGACTACAGATGGTTCAATCGAGAGTGCTGCTGTGTTTGGTCTCGACCGAGCGAGCGGAAAGGACCAGGCAGTCAACGTCAGCAAGACCATCGCGCAGCAGGTTTTGCGAGATGGAGTGGCGCTGCTGGCCAGCAAAGGTCCAGATTCCGCCTTGACCACTGAAAGCTTGATCAAGGCTCGCTCAGTTTCTGTTATCTGTGTGCCGTTGTTGATGCTGGAGCGACGCCTGGGAGTGCTTTACCTGGACACTAATATTCCCGGCGACGAGTTCAACAAGGATCACTTGCAACTCGTGACCGCGATATCGGGCATTGCGGCAGTAGCCATTGAAAACGCCCGGCACTTTGAGTGGCTCGAGAGCGAGAACCAGCGTCTTTTGGCGGATGTCAACATCGAACACAACATGGTTGGTGAAGGGCCCGCGATGCAACGGGTCTATCACTTCATCGCGAAGGTAGCGCCCACGGACTCAACTGTATTGATTGCCGGCGAAAGTGGCACAGGAAAAGAATTGGCGGCCCGGGCGATTCATCGCAACAGCAAACGAGCCCAGAAACCTTTCATGGCGGTAAACTGCGCCGCCTTGAACGAGGCGCTGCTGGAAAGCGAATTGTTCGGTCACGAAAAAGGCGCCTTCACTGGAGCCGTCGGACAAAAGCGGGGACGCCTGGAAGTGGCGGATGGCGGTACGCTGTTCCTTGATGAAATTGGAGAACTTACGCCCGCGTTGCAGGTAAAACTACTGCGCGTCTTGCAAGAACGCGAGTTTGAGCGGGTGGGAGGAACCCAAACAATTCAGGTGGATATCCGTTTAATCGCGGCCACGAATAAGAACCTGGAAGAGGCGATTGGCACCGGCGAGTTTCGCCAGGATCTCTATTACCGGTTGAACGTCGTGTCGTTTGAAATGCCGGCGTTGCGGGAGCGACGTGAAGATATTCCGTTGCTGGCCCGGTACTTTGCTGACAAACATAGTGCCAAGTGCAATCGCCGGGTGACTGCGTTTGCGCCCGAGGCGCTGTTATGTCTGGGTGCCTACGATTGGCCGGGAAATGTGCGTGAGTTGGAAAATGCTGTAGAGCGAGCGGTCGTACTGGGCACAACCGACGTGATCCTGCCCGAAGACTTACCTGAAGCAGTGCTGGAAGCGGAGCCGCTGCCGACAACCACGGATCTCAAATATCACGAGGCGGTGACGCAGACAAAGAAGCAAATAATCATTGACGCGATGTCGCAGGCGAAAGGCAATTTCACAGAAGCGGCCAAACTGCTGGGCGTTCATCCCAACTATCTGCACCGCTTGATTAAGAATCTGAATTTGAAAGAACAGTTGAAGAAGTAAACGGATCGGCCATCATGGAAAATGCCACGCTAACAGAGGCGAACTTTACTAAACACCTCCATACAAATTTCTACATTCCCATAAATGGTCAGCGGCTTGAATTGGAGCTGGCCGAGGTAAAAAGCTATCTTAGTGGACCAGAAGAACAGAGAGGGCTGGAGCGGTTCTCAATCTTTTTCGAGGGACCAACAGCGCTAGTCCTGCCACAACAAATCTACTCAATGGACCACGAACAGATGGGCGCGTTTCAAATCTTCCTTGTGCCAGTTGCCAAGCTCGAGAAATCTATCCGCTACGAAGCTGTCTTTAACTACTACAAGTAGACTAACAACCCTTTGTAGTTTCCTGCACGGTTCTAAACTTAATTTCTGGATGGATCTCTGGCCCACT
>DATFRK010000936.1:0-6826 GCA_035263325.1 Pyrinomonadaceae bacterium
CATGACGGTCCAGGTCGCACCCAGTATGGCCACGACGATGCTCGACGCACTGCCATACCTCGTCGACTATCCCTACGGTTGTACTGAACAGACAATGAGTCGTTTTCTGCCGGCTGCTATCACCGCCAAGACGTTGCGTGACCTGGGGCTCAAACCCGAAGCCGCCATGAATAAGATCTTTGGCGGCATCGAAGAAGCTTCGGCCGCCGCCACTCATCCCAAAGGCAAACACGACCTCGCCGAACTAGATGCCATTACCAAACAGAGTTTGGAAAGACTCTACGACTTCCAACATACGGACGGTGGTTGGGGTTGGTGGAAGCAGGGCGACAGCGATCACTTCATGACGGCCTACGTCGTTTGGGGAATGACGCTCGCGAGACAAGCTGGGATTGAGGTCAAGTCCGATGTCTTGGCGCGGGCCGTTGATTTTCTCGATAAGGAGTTAGTCGAAGAAGAGAGTAGCTACGACGGACAGGCCTGGATGCTTCATGCGCTCGCGACTTATCACGCGGCAGAAAAGAAAGCAGAGGTGAAGAAATTTCAGGCCGCCGCCTTTGAAAATCTCTGGAAGAATCGCGACAGGCTCAACGCTTACACGCGTGCGCTGTTGGCCCTATCGGCGCACAACTATGGTTACCATGACCGGGCCAGGGTGTTGGTCGACAACCTGCAAAATGGCGTCAAGTTGGACACACAACCCGACACTTCGATCGTGCAACGAGGAGTGCAAACATCGGATCCGTCAGTCATAGGGACAGCGCATTGGGGCGAAGATGGGGTTTACTGGCGCTGGTCTGAGGGCGGTGTTGAGGCAACCTCGTTTGTGCTACGAGCGTTGCTGGCAATCGATCCCACGAACAAGCTGGTTGAGCCGGTGACCAACTGGCTGATCAAGAATCGACGCGGCGCCCAATGGAACAACACGCGCGACACAGCGATTGCGGTGCTGACCCTTAACGATTACCTGCGCGTGAGTGGTGAAGTGCAGCCCGCAATTAGTTATGACGTACTGGTGAATGGCAGTGTGATCGCCAGCCGCCAACTGTCGGCAGACGATGCGTTAAGTGCGCCCAGCAAGTTCACCGTTCCGCGTGAGCTTATTCATGACGGCGTCAACGAAGTGACCATTAAGCGCAAAGGTGGTTCTGGCCCACTCTACTTTTCCGCGGAAACAAAGTTCTTCAGTTTGGAAGATCCCTTGACGCCCGCGGGGAATGAAATCTTCGTAAGACGTCAGTACTTCAAACTCGTAAATCATCCGACTCTGTTGAAAGGTTTTGTTGCGGACCGCTTGCCGCTTAACGACGGCGAGACGGTGAAGAGTGGTGATCGAGTGGAAGTGGTGTTGACGATTGAAGCAAAGAACAACTACGAATACCTGCTGTTTGAAGATCTAAAGCCGGCTGGCCTGGAAGCGGTGCAGATACGTAGCGGAGAGAACCTCTTTGCGCGCGAACTCAAACCAAGTGTGCTGAGTGTGCGCAACGCCGATTTCAAGTCTGGCACTGACTTTACTGGTAGGTCGCGTTGGGTTTATGAGGAGTTGCGCGATCGAAAGGTTGCGCTCTTCATCGACCATCTGCCTCAGGGACTGTGGCAGATCAGTTATGAATTGCGAGCGGAAGCGCCGGGATCGTTTCATGCGTTACCAGTGCTTGGTCAGGCGATGTACGTTCCCGAGATTCGCACTAATGGAGCAGAGACGAGGGTGAGAGTGGTGGATTAATTTGGAGTGCATCGACGGGTCGTCGCTTTGTGATCGGGCAAGTTGAGCTATCACAAAGCGCCGACAGGTCGACGCACTCCAAAGGTCAGCGCTTGCTGCGACTACCGAGTTGGGCGGAGAGTTTCAGCGCTGCCGACTTAAGAATATTCCCTACCGCCGGCAAAGAGTCGTCGTTCAACTGACTAGCCGTACCACTGACCCCGATGGAAGCCACGACCTCACCACTGGCAGAAAAGATGGGCGCTGCCACGCAGCGTACCCCGACAGCGTGCTCTTCATCATCGATGGCGTAACCGCGACGGCGGGTTGTTGCGAGTTCCTGCAGCAAACGCGGCAATTTCACGATCGTCTTCGAGGTTGCGGGCGCAACTCGATGGCGCTCAGTTATCTCTCGCACTTCCTCGGTTCCCAGACTGCAAATCAACGCCTTACCTATCGCGGTCAATTGTGGGGCCACTCGCCGTCCCACCCAGATGTCCATCTTGATAAACCCGGGTGACTCAATCTTCTCGATGTAGACCGCGTCACCATGGTCGAGGATAGCGAGATGCGATCCCAGGCGAGTGCGGTCGACAATGTTGCGCAGGTAAGGAACCGCCAGTTCTCTTAACGCCATTCCCTGCATTGCCTGGCCACCCAGGCTGAGCACACGTACGCCCAACGTATGTTCGCCTGTCTCTTCGTCGCGGTGAACATAGCCCCGCGAAACCAGCGTGCGGAGCAAGTAACTGGTCGAGCTTTTCGGCAGATTCGCCGAGCGACTGATCGCCGAGGTACTTAGCCCCTGATGCTTGCTGGCAAGTAGCTCGAGAATCGATAAGGCTCGCTCGACTGAGGTTACTTGCTCTCGACTCTTGGTTAAACCTCTGGCCATTGGCGTTATCCACGGCTAATTCGTGTTCACAATACGGAACATGCGTCTCTAACTCGCAAGCAACAATCAAGCACTTTTGCTGCGAAAAGACATGAACTTTCTGTCTTCCTCTCTTTCACCCGATCTGTTTTTCGTTCACGATGCGGAATTGAGCGTTGCCCTGCAAACCGTGCCGATGTTACATGTCCCGCTCACAACTTGTCGACTATATGTTCACAATGCGGAACAGGGTGCTGAAGAGAGCGGCTATTAAACTTCTTTGCATTAAGGGGAAAAAGTTATGAGGTTGATCGAAGAGAAGATTTCGCGTGGCGGTCAACGTTTGGGGGCGATCTACATGCGAGATGATGGCTTATTTGAAGGGCACCTGCATAGCCGACGGGATCTGTCGGAAGACCATGGTTCAATGGTTACTCGTTGGAGCGATGACTATGAAGTGTGTGCCCTAACTGAGACTTTGCCGCGCGCCGAAATGATCGTCGACGAAGAATTGGACCTTTAAGGGATACCACCGACTTCACTCGGTGGAGGTTCAGTTTTTGCCTGGTTAAAGTACCCTCTTCAACGATACCACTGGCTTCAGCCAGTGGTGTTTCAATTTCGACCTACACCATCATCTAAATGAATCTTTCTAGATACCGCCGACTTCAGTCGGTGGAGGTTCAACTTCAGCCTACAACCCACATTGGAACGAAATTTCTGGACCCTCAATTTCGCCTTTGCGTGTGGTGTCGTGTTAGGTTGAAATTGAAGTACCACTGGCTAAAGCCAGTGGTATCTCCTTGCAATTTCCCATACTTACATTCCCTCTCTGCGAGTCCCTGCCCTTTTCTCCTGGTCGAATTCCCAGTAATCTAACGCCGACATGGCCGAGGACTTCTACTGCGAAGAAGTATTGAGTGGCAAAACCAAAGTTAGCATCGTCAGGGAAACTGACAACGTTCTCGCCTATCATCACACTCGCCCGTTTTGGCCCACACACATCGTTGTAATTCCCAAGCGTCATATTTCATCCCTTTTGACGCTTACCGATGAAGATGGTCCACTCTTGCTGGAGCTGATTGCGGTCGTGCGAGAAGTGGCGGCCGAAGTCATTGCCCGGCACGGCGCCTGTCGGGTACTGACGAACCTCGGCAGCTACCAGGACTCAAAGCACTTGCACTGGCATGTGAATTCCGGCGAGCCGCGAACCCAAGTTGCGTGAGAGAAAAATGAACCTAAAACAATTCGTGCTCCTTGCTTTTGTCCTCCCACTCTTTCTGATCCTCTGCCAAACTGCCAACTCGCAGAACAGCCTGGGTCGCGAACGCAGTTCCTTAAATGCCGGTTGGCTCTTCCAGAAGGACGATCCTGCAGGCACCGAAGGTCGACTCAGTTACGCCACGATCAAAGACTGGGTGAACGCCACCGGCAATGAATTCACGAACGAGGGAAAACGGAGCCGGCCCACAGGCAGTTTGGGCAGCGACGTTTCGTACACAAAACGCGAGTTCGATGATCATGGTTGGAGAAAACTTGATCTACCACATGATTGGGGAATCGAGGGACCGTTTAATCAGGACTATCCCGGTGAGACGGGTAAGCTCCCCTGGTTCGGTGTGGCCTGGTACCGCAAGCATTTACAGATTTCGCCAAACGATAAAGAGCGGCGCATTTATCTGCAGATTGATGGAGCGATGGCCTACTCAACTGTTTGGCTGAACGGCCAATACGTTGGCGGTTGGCCCTACGGCTACGCTTCGTTCGAACTCGATCTCACGCCTTATCTGCAGTACGGAGCCGACAACGTAATTGCTATTCGCCTCGACAATCCACCGGAATCTTCACGCTGGTATCCAGGTGGCGGTCTTTATCGGAATGTTTGGTTGGTCAAGACGGCGCCCATTCACGTGGCCCATTGGGGCACCTATGTAACTACACCGGAAGTTACAGCAAACTCTGCCAACATCAACCTCAAGGCAACACTAAACAACGATTCGCAGTCAGATGCGACGATCAGTGTCAGCACTCAAGTTTTCGAAACCTCCTCGAGTGGGCAGAAGATTGGCAAGCCTGTCAGCTCATCACAGGCGAATACTTTGAATCTTGCAGCGGCAAGGGCACAGACCATCGACACACACCTCGTTCTCCCAAGACCAAAACTCTGGGACCTCAAATCACCCAATCGTTACCTTGCCATTACGAGTATTAGGCAAGGCGGTAAGGTAGTCGATCAATACGAAACCTTTTTCGGAGTGCGCACCATCAAGTTTGACGAACAGCAAGGCTTCTCTTTAAACGGCGCCCGCGTGTATCTCAAGGGCGTTTGTGATCATCACGATCTCGGAGCCCTTGGCTCAGCCTTGAACATCAGAGCGCTCGAGCGACAACTCGAGATACTCAAAGAAATGGGCGTCAACGCTATCCGCACCAGTCACAATCCCCCGGCTCCCGAGTTACTGGAGCTTTGCGATCGGATGGGACTAGTCGTGATGGACGAAGCGTTCGACGCCTGGCGCCGAGGAAAGAAGAAGAACGATTATCACTTGTTATTCGATGATTGGCATGAAAAGGATTTGCGCGCTCAGGTGCGTCGCGATCGAAATCATCCGTCGATAATTGTCTGGAGCATTGGGAACGAGATTGGTGAGCAGGGAAGTCCCGAAGGTCATCAAATCGCCGCGGCCCTCACGAAGATTGTCCACGAGGAGGATCCCACGCGTCCTACGATTGCCGCCGCCAATAATCGCAACTCCGGCTACAACGGTTTTCAAAAGACGATTGACATCTTTGGCTACAACTACCAGTTTGCCGACTACGGAAAATTTCGTGAGGCGAATCCAGTCATGCCTTTGTTTGGTAGTGAGACCGCCTCGACTGTGAGTTCGCGAGGTGAGTACTTCTTTCCCGTGGTGAGCGATAAAAGCAAGGGAAGGGCTGACTTTCAAGTTAGTTCTTACGATCTCTACGCCCCGCGTTGGGCTACTCCACCAGACGTCGAATTTGAAGCACAAGACAAATATCCATATGTCGGTGGTGAGTTTGTTTGGACCGGGTTCGATTACCTCGGCGAACCAACTCCCTATGATCGGGATTCAACCGCCCCATTAGAATTCACCGACCCTGGCGTGCAAGCACAGATGACAAATGAGTTGAAACAGAGTGGAAAAATTAAGGTGCCGTCACGCAGTTCTTACTTTGGCATTGTTGATCTCTGTGGTTTCAAAAAAGACCGCTTTTACATTTATCAGGCCCGCTGGCGTCCGGAACTGCCGATGGCCCACATCCTGCCGCACTGGAACTGGCCGGATCGAGTAGGACAAGTAACGCCGGTTCACGTTTACACATCCGGCGACGAAGGGGAATTGTTTTTGAATGGCCGTTCCCTGGGACGGAAGAAAAAGGAGCAGTACCAATATCGACTTCGTTGGGACGACGTGAAATATGAACCAGGTGAATTGCGAGTTGTTGTTTACAAGGAAGGCAAGAAGTGGGCGGAAGACGTCATGAAGACCACCGGAGCGGTGGCCGCGATCAACTTGAGCGCCGATCGATCGAGCGTGAAGGCTGATGGCCAGGACTTGTCGTTTGTGACCGTAAAGTTGGTTGATAAGAACGGGCTTACTGTTCCTCGTTCCCAGAATCGAGTGCGCTTTGAGATCACCGGGCCCGGTGAGATCGTTGCGGTCGACAACGGCGATGCTACCAGCCTCGAATCGTTTCAAGCGAAGGAGCGTAAGGCATACAACGGCCAGGCTTTGGTAGTAATCAGGACAAAGCTACGACAACCAGGTCAGATCAAAGTCCGTGCTATGTCGGATGGGTTAGCGGGTAGCGACATTCGTCTGGTCAGCAGGTAAGGACCCGCAGATTACGCAGATTATTTAGGATCAATAAACAAGTCTGTTGACCGTCGCTTTCCTGACCCGCTAGGATAGGACTGTCCTCCACCACGAGGACACATCTCGAATCACCCGCCTCCCTGGGACCAGTTCCCACAATCCCTATCACCCGAACGAAATGAGGCCTTAGATGAATAGTACTAAATGTGCGGCATGCGGCTTTGTTAGCTCGTCGATCGCTGAGTCATGCAGAAATTGTGGCGCATCACTGTCTGGTCAATACAGCTATGGAAACCAATGGCAGAGCTCCGGGGCCGGTGCTGATCAACTGAAGAAAGGTCTGGCGATTGCTTCTTTGGTTGTGGGCATCATCAGTTTCTTGACGCTGGGCCTGTTGGGGAT
>DATFRK010000937.1:0-6146 GCA_035263325.1 Pyrinomonadaceae bacterium
TTTGCCACCTTGAAGAGGGTGCCGGCGATTGAAGCGATCTACCAGCTGCATCGCAACCTGCAAACCACCGATAACGACAACGCGCCGGCCGATTTTGTTGCCAACGATGCAGAAGCCTGCCAGGGAGATTTCATTAAGGTCTCAGTCAGCAGCAACAGTAAGACATACAGCGTGAGTCTTCCCGACAAGAAGATCACCCGCGAGTATGCAACGCGCTAACCTTGGAGTGCGGTGACTCGTCACCGCTTTGGGATCGCAACTTTGACCCGCGGTGGCATTAAGCCGGAAATAAACTCCCCACCGCAGAGGCGCGGAGACGCTGAGGTGGCGCTGAGATTACCGAGTTTGGCTGACAATCGTTAGTGTTCTACAGATCCTCGATCACAAAGCGGCTACAAGTCGCCGCACTCCAAAAGTATGCACATTTCAAGAGTTTTGCTTGTCGTACTAGTTCTCGCCATTTGTCTGAACCTCTTTCCCGCCTCGTCAGCCCAGGATGGCAGACCCAGGAAGGATATCTACCACGATGGTTGGATCGACCTGAACAAGAATGGCCGCATGGATGTTTATGAAAACCCGAAGGCCGGGGTCGAGGAGCGCATTACTGATCTGTTGGCGCAGATGAATCTCGACGAGAAGACGTGTCAGACCGCCACGCTCTACGGCTACAACCGCGTGTTGAAGGATGAACTACCGACGCCCCTGTGGAAACAGGCGATTTGGAAAGATGGCATCGCCAACATCGACGAACACTTGAATGGCTGGGGCGCTGGATCGAAAAGCATCTACGCCACCGACATCGAAAAACATGTGTGGGCCATGAACGAGGTGCAACGCTTTTTTATTGAAGAGACGCGACTCGGCGTGCCCGCGGATTTTACTAACGAGGGTTTACGCGGCGTTGCTGCTCCGGTGGCCACCAGTTTTCCTTCAGAGTTGGGCATTGGGAATACGTGGGACCGAGACTTGGTGCGGGAAATTGGTCGCATCACCGCTAGCGAAGGGCGATCGTTGGGCTACACCAACATCTATTCCCCGACGCTTGATGTGTCACGCGATCAGCGTTGGGGGCGCGTCGAGGACACTTACGGTGAGGATCCGTACCTTGTCTCGCGCCTGGGCGTGGAGATGGTCAAAGGCCTGCAGGAAAACTACACCGTTGCCTCCACCGGCAAACACTTCGCCGTTTACAGCATCGGCAAGGGCGCGCGCGAAGGACAGGCGCGTACTGATCCACAGACTTCTCCGCGCGAGATCGAGAACATCCTGCTGCCATCTTTTGCCGCAGCGATCAAAGAAGGCGGCATGCTTGGCGTGATGAGTTCCTACAACGACTATGACGGTGTGCCCATTACGGGCAGCGACTACTGGTTAACCACGCGCCTGCGCAAGGATTTTGGCTTTCGTGGTTACGTGGTCTCTGACAGCGCGGCGGTCGAGTACCTTTACAACAAGCACGCCGTAGCCACTGACATGAAGGACGCGGTCAGGCAGTCGATCAACGCTGGTCTAAATGTGAAGACAAACTTTACCAAACCGGAAGATTTCATCCTGCCACTGCGAGAGCTCGTCAAAGAGGGAAAGGTCACGATGAAAACCCTCGATGATCGAGTGCGTGACGTGTTGCGCGTCAAGTTCACGATTGGACTCTTTGATCGACCTTACATTCCCGATGCTAAGACCGCTGAGACGGAAGTCAATTCCGCCGATCACCAGAACGTCGCTTTGCGGGCCGCTCGGGAGAGTATGGTGCTGTTGAAGAACGACAGCCAGGTATTGCCGTTGAGCAAGCAGATCAAATCCATCGCGGTAGTAGGACCAAATGCCGATGATACCGGGCTGGCCCATTACCGTTACGGCCCTTCAGCCGAACCGGCAGTAACCGTATTAGCTGGAATAAAGAAGTTGTTGGGCGACGGCGTCAAGGTGAACTACGCCAAGGGGTGCGAGGTAGTGAGCGAACACTGGCCCGAGACCGAGGTGTTGCCGGAACCACTGAGCGACGCTGAGCGAGCGGGAATTAAAGAAGCAGTGGACGCTGCCGCGAATTCCGACGTCGCGGTAGTGGTGCTGGGAGACAACGGCAAAACAGTGGGAGAAAGCACCAGTCGCACGAGCCTGGATCTACCGGGCAGACAATTGGAACTCGTACAAGCTGTTTACGCGACCGGGAAACCAGTCGTGGTTGTTTTGCTCAATGGCCGACCGCTAAGTATTAACTGGATCAATAAGTATGTGCCGTCGATCGTTGAAGGATGGTTTCCGGGGGCCCAGGGAGGAACCGCGGTTGCTGAAGTGTTGTTTGGCGACTACAACCCGGGTGGCAAGTTGACGATGACGTTCCCCAAAACTGTCGGCCAGATTCCTTTTAACTTCCCCTCCAAGCCGAGTGCGCAGTGGGAGGGCGAGAAGTCGCGAGTGAATGGTGCGCTCTATTACTTCGGCCATGGCTTGAGTTACACGACGTTCGCTTACAGCAAGTTGCAGATTACGCCGTTGCAGCAGAAGGTGGGTGGGGAGATCAAAGTGAGCGTCGATATTCAGAACAAGGGTTCGCGCGCAGGCACTGAGATAGTTCAGCTCTACACGCGCGACATGGTGAGTAGTGTTACTACGTATGAGAAAAATCTACGTGGCTTTGAGCGAGTTACTCTGGCGCCTGGTCAGACAAAAACCGTGAGCTTCACTCTGACTCCGGCCGATCTTTCTCTTTGGGATCGCAACATGCGTTTCGTGGTCGAGCCGGGCAAGTTTCAAGTGATGATCGGCTCTTCCCCAGAAGATATTCGACTGAAGGGCGAGTTCGAGATTCGCTAGCACTAGTCAAATTACAATACTTGCGCAGTTAGGAAGGGGGTAAGCGATTGCCCACACAACTCACTGGAAATTGCGCAGTCAGGAAGGGTGGTAAGCGGCTTGCCGACTCAACTCACGACTCGGACTTCTGAGCGCACCCCCGCTGCTTCTTCCCAGAATGTTCAACTGAATCTAGCGCAGGGTTAATTGAACTTTCAAGAACAAGACTTGTGATGGGAAAGACTAGCGGGGGTGCGCTCAGAGGCTTGTAGTGGTTAGTTGTGTAGGCGAGTCGCTTACCCCCTTCCCGACTGCGCAATGTTAGTTAGTCGAGTAGGCAAGCCGCCTATCCCTTCCCAGCTGCACAAATATTGTGAGTTTACTAGGCAAGCAGTTTACCGTTGAGATCATCTTTTCTGACCAAAAACCTTGACACCTGGCACCGCACCTTCTAATATCCGTTACCGCTAACGGAAAAATGCTGTTCGGCGCGTTCGCGTACCTTTACCCGATTCACAATGTTCGCTAGACCGGAGCGCAGGCAATCGGCCTGCTGGCTCGTCCCATGATTATGAGGGCAGGCGGCCGCCTGCTCCCCACACTCGCAAACGAGGAGATCCATACAAATGAACAGGCGAAACTATCTGGCCCTGATGGGCGCAGCCGCCGGAGCCGTCGCAGCCGGATCAAAATTAGATCTCGTGTCTGGCCAGGAACAGAGACCCGTTGACCCGGGTGTGCCCACTACTTCCACAGTGGAAGACCGCACGCGCCGCATGAAGTGGTGGCACGAAGCAAAGTTTGGCATGTTTATTCATTGGGGCCTCTACAGCACCATCGGTCGACACGAATGGGTGATGGAAAACGAGGGCATTCCGGTGAGCGAGTATGAACCTCACGCCGATCAATTCAAGCCGAAACCAAATGCGGCCCGCGCCTGGGCGTCCCTGGCTCGCCGCGCGGGGATGAAATACATGGTGATGACCACCAAGCATCACGAGGGTTTCTGTAACTTTGATTCCAAGCTGACCGAGTATTGTGCTACCAAACGTGGACCCGGCCGTGACCTGGTGCGTGAGTATGTCGATGCGGCGCGCGCTGAAGGCCTGCGTTTCGGCTTCTATTACTCGTTGATGGACTGGCATCATCCCGATGGCGCAAAAGGGTTGAAAGACGAGGCGGCCCGGCGTCGTTTTGTCGACTACATTCACGGCCAGGTGCGCGAATTGATGACCAACTATGGCAAGGTCGACATTCTCTGGTATGACGTAGCCTGGCCGCTCGATGCCAAGGGTTGGGAGTCAGTGGAAATGAACCAGATGGTGAGAAAACTGCAGCCCGACATCATCATCAACAATCGCTCGAAAATTCCGGAGGACTTTGACACGCCGGAGCAACGCATTGAAGCTTCAGCCAACCGCCCCTGGGAATCGTGCATGACCTTGAACGACAGCTGGGGCTATCACATTGCTGATACAAATTGGAAGAGCCCGACTACTGTTATTCGCAATCTGGTGACCTGCGCGCGCGACGGTGGCAACTATCTTTTGAACATTGGTCCAACCGGTGATGGTTCCATCCCGCCGGAATCTGAACGCATTCTTTCCACTGTCGGTACCTGGATGAGCAAACATGGTGAGACGATCTATCAGTCAGACAACTGCCAGCCACGGCGCGGGAATTATGTGAGCTTTACCAGGAAAGGAAACACGTTGTTTGCCCATGTGCACTATTGGCCGGGTGAAACAGTGGTGATCGCGAATCTGTTGCAGAAGGTCAGCTCCGTCAAAATGCACGGCAGCAACGAACCGGTGAAGTTTGTGCAGGACGACTACCGCATCCAGTTGACCGGGTTGCCAAAGCGCGCGCCGGAACTGGTAACAACTTTTGCGCTCGAATGCGATGGCGAGCCGCGACAAAACAACGAGGCGAAGAGGGCGGAAAAACCAAGGGTGCCGAAGTACTCGAGTTAGGGATTGGTCCTTTGTGCTTTGTTATTTAAGCATGCGCTCTTTGTAACACCGGAGCAAAGTACAAAGTACAAAGCCCGAAGGCCAAAGACCCCAATGTTCATAGATTCCCATCAACACTTCTGGCAAGTTGGCCGCTTTTCCTATCCCTGGATGAGTCCGGAAGTGGAGATACTCTATCAGGACTATTTGCCTCAACAGCTGGCTCCCACACTCGTTCAGAATGGCGTCAGCCAAACGGTACTGGTCCAGGCGAGTAATAGTGTGGCTGAGTCTCGTTGGCTTCTAAGACTCGCGGATGAATACAGTTTCATCGCGGGGGTCGTGGGTTGGGTTGATCTGGAAAGTCCCGAGGTCGACCTGCAATTGAAAGAGTTGACCAGCCACCCCAAGTTTAAAGGCGTGCGCCACCTGGTAGAGAGCGAGCCTGATGATGACTGGTTGGCGCGGCCAAGTGTGCTACAAGGACTGAAGAAACTAGCGGCTTATGGTGTGTCATACGACTTGCTGGTCCATACCCGTCACCTCAAGCATGCGGCTACAGCGGTGGCAACTTGTCCGGAAGTGTCATTCGTGGTCGATCACCTGGCAAAGCCGCCGATTGCCGCGGGTGAAATCAAAGAATGGGCCGCTGAGTTGAAGCCGCTCGCTGCCTTCAAGAATGTTAGTTGCAAGCTTTCCGGGCTTGTGACGGAAGCAAACTGGGTCTCCTGGCGCATCAGTGACCTGCAACCGTACGTGGATTACGTTGTCGATATTTTTGGTCCAGACCGGTTGCTCTTTGGCAGCGACCATCCGGTGTGCCTCCTCGCGGCTTCGTATCAACGAGTACTCGAATCGTTTCAAGAAGCAGTTCGATCGTTAAGCCAAAGCGAACAAGAAGGGATTTTTGCCGGCAACGCCGCCACCTTTTATCGTTTGCAGAAAACAGTCAGTACCATCAAGCAGTAGCGGATGGGTCGCAACACTCAATAATCATGGCCGAGACCTACTTTATTACCGGAGCCCAGGGTTGTATCGGCTCCTGGGTCGTGAAAGCCCTCGCTGAACGCGGCGACACGGCGGTGGTCTTTGATCGCAGCGACGACGACCGGCGCCTCAGCGCCATTATGAAGAGGGACGACCTGGAGCGAGTGCAATTCGTCGTTGATGATATTACGAATGGAAAAGCAGTGGCAGCGGCTCTGCAAGCGTCGGGCGCGAGTCGAGTGATTCATCTCGCCGGAGTGCAAGTGCCAACCTGTAAAGCAGACCCTGTTGGCGGGGCGCTGGTAAACGTTGTCGGCACGCTAAATGTTTTTGAAGCTGCACGCGCAGCCGGTGTTCAAGGAGTGGTGTACGCGAGTTCTGCTGCAGTCTACGGCATGAATGAAGACGGCG
>DATFRK010000938.1:0-12192 GCA_035263325.1 Pyrinomonadaceae bacterium
ACCGTTGAGGGACATGAACGAAATCTTTCGCGTCTCTTAATAGGGAGTAGTGTCCCCGGAACGTGCTGGCAATACAAAAAGTTGGATATAGTGGCAACATGACCCCCGAACGTTGGCAACAAGTGAAGCAAATCTTCAATTCGGCGATTAAGTATGCCCCGAATGAGCGGGACTCCTTTCTGACTGAGGCCTGCGCCAACGACACCATCTTGCGCAGTGAGGTGGAGTCGCTAATCGCTTCCCATGAAAAGACGGGCAGTTTCATCGATGCGCCCGCCTACCAGGGTGCCACGGACTTGTTGGACGATGAAAAGTCGGAGCTGAAGTCAGGACAACGGGTCGGTTCTTACGAGGTGCTCTCCTTCATCAACCGCGGCGGCATGGGAGAAGTATATCTCGCTGAGGACAGGCGGTTGAGTCGCAAAGTAGCACTGAAGCTGTTGCCCTCAGCGTTTACCAGGGACGGCGACCGCCTGCGTCGCTTTGAACAAGAGGCACGGGCCGCGTCAGCTTTGAATCATCCAAACATCATCACGATCTATGAGATTCGACAGGCGGGATCTGCTCACCTGATAGCCACTGAATTCGTCGAAGGTGAAACGTTGCGCGACCGTTTAAGTCACACACGTTTGACGCTGTCAGAATCACTTAACATTGCTATCCAGGTTGCGGACGCACTTTCCGCTGCCCACAAAGCCGGCATCATTCATCGCGATATCAAACCGGAAAACATAATGCTCCGGCCCGACGGCTACGTGAAGATCCTGGACTTTGGCCTGGCCAAGTTGAGCGAGCAGACACCCGAAACCGTGGTGGCAGAGGCTCCGACCATACAAGTAAGAACAGGCGCCGGTGTGGTAATGGGAACAGCAGGTTATATGTCCCCCGAACAAGCACGCGGACTGGCCGTGGATAATCGGTCAGACATCTTCAGTCTCGGGGCGGTGATCTATGAAATGGTGGCCCACCGCAAACCGTTTGCCGGGGACACACCCAGCGACATCCTGGCAGCAATCCTAAAAGTTGAACCACCCTCCCTGGCTCACTTGATACCAGATGCCCCACCTGAACTAGTACGGATAGTCAACAAATCGCTGCGCAAAGATCGCGAGGAACGTTATCAAGTGGTAAAGGATCTTTGGCTCGATCTAAAGAGCTTGCGCCAGGAACTCGAGTTTCAGCAAAAGCTGGAACACTCGCAGGTACCAGGTGACAAGTTAGAAACGAGTCGAGCAACCGCTGGAGAGTTCGAGCGCACCGTTGTCGGCGACCGGGCTGCAACAACCGCAGGGCACAGTGCCCTGAGCACCATTACCCAATCGCTCAGCTTCGAGATCAAACGTCACAAGACACGGAGCGCCATTGTGGTGGCAGCCCTGGCGCTGGTTGTTGCCCTCGGGGCTTTTGCCATCTACAAGCGTCTCAATCGCCTGCCGCCGGTCGAACACTTTTGGAACATCAAGCTGGCGCGGTTGACTAACTCCGGCAACGCAATAGACGCGACAATCTCGCCTGACGGCAAGTACATCGTCTACGCGTTAAGCGATCGCAGCAGTCAAAGCCTGTGGATTCGACAAGTAAGTAACCCGAACGACAAACAGATCCTGGCGCCGGCGCCGGTCGGCTTTTTCGGCATGACCTTTTCACCGGATGGGACGGAACTCTACTACGCGGTAAAAGTAACGCTTGACGCAGGCACGCTGTATCGCATTCCGGTCCTCGGGGGCACACCCATCAAGGTGCTCGACAAGATTGATGCACCCGTCAGTTTCTCGCCGGATGGTAAGCGCCTCGTGCTTATTCGCGGCAACTACCCAAACACGGGAGAGAGTGCGCTGGTCGTCGCGAATGTTGACGGTAGTGGTGAGCGCACGTTGGCGGTCAAAAAATTTCCTTACCGCTTGTCTCCTATTTTCTTTACTGGTCCATCCTGGTCACCCGACGGCAAGCTGATCGCGGCCAGTGTGGCCACCGTTGGCGGAACAAGTGCTGTGGTTGGCTTTGACGCCGAGGATGGCAAAGAGCAGTCGTTGTCGAAGCAAACGTGGCCCTTCACCGGGCGCGTCCAATGGCTACCTGACATGACCGGTCTACTGGTAGTTGCCGGCGAGGGTCCGCCCGCATCGCAACATTGGATTGTTAGTTATCCCGGCGGAGAAAGTCGTCGCGTCACGAATGACCTTGGGACGTTTCGCGCGATTGGTTTGACGGCCGCGGGCGACAAATTTACTACTGTGCAGGCTGGCGGC
Organism: Pyrinomonadaceae bacterium; assembly: GCA_035263325.1. Lineage (GTDB taxonomy): Bacteria > Acidobacteriota > Blastocatellia > Pyrinomonadales > Pyrinomonadaceae > PSRF01. The sequence goes on from DATFRK010000938.1 coordinate 2,250, forward strand.
CTGGTGAATCTCTGGGTGATACCAGATGCTGACGCGAAGCGGGCGATCCGCCTGCCCACCGGGAACATTGGGTTCTATGCCGCGGCCGGGAATGGTGTTTCCTGGACCACTGAGGGTCGTATTGTCTACGTCTCAAATGAAGGTGGAGGGGCGGACATTTGGATCACTGACCCGGATGGGCAAAATCGAAAGCAACTAACAACCAATGGAGCGATGAACTTTAGCCCGGTCGTTTCTCCTGACGGTCGTTACGTAGTTTTTGTGTCGGTTCGCAATGGAGTTAAAAGCGTCTGGCGATTGAATATCGATGGCAGCAATCCCGTTCGGCTAACCAATGGGTTGGCCGACTCACTTCCTTCAGTCTCCCCCGACGGCAAATGGGTTGTTTATTCGGCAATCGAAGGTGGACGACCTACTCTCTGGAAGGTATCCATCGATGGCGGTACACCAAGCCAGTTAAGTAATCACATTGCCAGTAGTGGGGTAATTTCCTCGGACGGGAAAGCGGTGGCTTTTGCTTTTCCGGAGTCAGCCGATCCGTTCGCACCGCCAAACAAACTCGGGGTCATGTCCTTCGAGACCGGCACCGTCCAGAGTGTTTTTCCGTTGCCGTCGAGCGCGACGGTGGCCTCGGTGGTCCAATGGTCCCTCGACGGGAAGTCAATTCTCTACACAGTCAATGCCAACAACGTTTCAAATATTTGGAGTCAACCGCTTTCAGGTGAGGCACCGAAACAGATTACTGACTTCAAGGATAGCCTGATGACGAGCTTTGCCTGGTCACGTGATGGCAAACAGTTGGCCAGTACACGAGGCGTCTTGATGCGCGACGCGGTGTTGGTGACGGATTTGAAGTAAGGCGACGGCCTGGCGTCGTGGCATAGCAATCAAGTCGAAATCATCCGACTGAAAAACCACGACGTAACCAGGCCAACAACAAATCCATAAGTGATCGAGATTGGATAACTCCGTACCAGCGTTGAAAAATCACCCGGTGCTAGCCGCGGTAAAACAAGGCTCAAGAAAATCAAGCTAAGCACCGCTCCTGCCACCCCGCCAACGAGCAAGAGAAGGCTGTTGCTCCGCCGTGAAATTAACCCCAGAAAGAGACCAACGGCGACCGCGATGATGATCGTCATTGGCAACAGCACCAGCAGAAGCATCAACGGCAAGACGGTAACCGCTGTCAGAAGGGTGGCAAAGGCTTCGTGGCTGTTCCAGGCGGTGGCGACAATTCCCACGAGGTAAGCGAGCAACAGACAGACAAGACTGCTCACCAGGCCGGCCAGCGCTCCGAGAATAAGTTTGCGGAAGCTGAATTGAGAAGCCATGCGATTGCAAGAACTCTGGGCGTTATTCTAGGCCTGATTCCAGCGTGGCGCCACAGTTTGAGTTCGGGAGCCTGAGAACGCGAACCTCGACAGCGGTAGCTACGTAAATTGAACCATGAGTGCCACACAGCCCGAGCGACTGAGTGTTTGGAGGGCGCCCGAGACCGGTCATTGGGAGCTTCGTCGCGGCGTAGGCGTGGCGCGTCCGGTGCCGCGCCATTGGCATGAAGAGTTACAGTTATGCCTGGTCGAGTCTGGCGCCAGCGAATTGCTTTACAAGGGTACAGCCCATCAGACGCCCCCCGGCAGTGTTTTCATCATGAACCCGGGTGAGGTACACGCGAACCGGGCACTGGAAACAACTGGTTGCAGTTATCGCACGGTCTATCTCAATCCAGAGTTCGTAGCTCAGATAGCAGCGGAAATGACCGACCGGTCCCAGAGCGGCATTCCGTTCTTTCGTTCGACGGTGATCTCCGACCCTGACGTTAGCGCTACCTATTTGGCCGTTTGCCGCTCGCTGGAGTCCCCGGCCAGCGGCCTCGAGTTGGCGGTGCAACTGCGGGAATTGATCTGTAAACTTGTCACTCGCTATTGCGAGTTTCTTAGTGTGCTCAAACCAGTAGGGCGTGAGTCGCGCGCTATCCAGCGAGCTCGCGATTATCTCACCGACAACTACGCCAGAAACGTCACGCTTGAAGAACTCGCAAAAGTTACCCAGTTGAGCGCGTTTCACCTAAACCGGGCGTTTTGCCGGGAAGTAGGAGTGCCGCCGCATGCCTTCCAAATTCAACTACGGATTTTGCGGGCCAGATCCCTGCTCAAGCAGGGCGCTACAATCTCAGACAGTGCGGCGGAAACGGGCTTTGCCGATCAAAGTCATCTCACCAGACATTTCAAGCGACTCGCCGTAGTAACTCCCGGGCAGTACCAAGACGGCAGCAAGAACGTTCAAGACGGCTTGTGATAAGCAACGATAAGCTTCCCTGGTCGGTAAATAGTCCACTCGATCTTGGGAGGATAGTGAGATGCAGAGCCGCGTTGCCATCATTACCGTATTCATCATTGCCCTCGGGCAGGTCCTAATCACTCGTCACGTTCCGGCTGCAAATCTGGTTCAGAACGCTGCCACGGTTGACTTTGCTTCCGACCGCTGGGTCATCGAGGACAAAACCGCGAAGCAAGAGGAATTTCTCGGTCGCCAGAGTTTGTTCCTCTCAAACGGGGTGGCGCATCTGAAGGACGTCGATTTTGAGGATGGCACAATTGAAGTCGACATCGCAGCGATGCCAGTGTCGTTTCCCGGAATAACCTTTCGCTGGGCGTCCACCGATGCTCACGAGCTCGTCTACTTACGACCACATCATTCACTGCACGACGATGCTACTCAGTATGTACCGGCATTCCAGGGATCGCATCCCTGGCAGATCTACAGTGGCCCTGGCTACACCGCTGCGGCGGAAGTGCCGACTTTCCACTGGTTTCATATGCGAATCGAGATCAGTGGACTCGTCGCCAAAGTATTCGTCAATGCGGCAACAAAACCGACGTTGGTGATCACTGATTTAAAACGCGGCTACACCCACGGCTCTATCGGGGTATCTGCCGGAGCGCAAGGTGCCCACTTCGCCAATTTCAGTTACACGACTGCTGCAGCAACTGCCCACACGCCGGTCCCATATCCTGAACCGGCCGCCGGTACACTGACAAAATGGGAACTGTCGGAGGCATTTGCTACCGATAAAATGAACCCGGAAACTCTTCCCGAGGTGACGGCGCTGAAGTGGGAGTCCGTACAGAGCGAATATCCGGGCATGGTAGTGATCGATCGTTACCGGCGTAGTCCAAACGTGGTTTCCCCGTTTGCTTTTGATCGCAGCCTGAGACTGCAGCCAGCAAAAGGAACGATGGTAGTTTTCGCGCGGACGACAATTGATGCTGACAGCGCCAGAATCGTGAAGATGAAATTAGGTTATAGCGACGAAGCGACAGTATTCCTCAACGGGCAACCACTCTTTACCGGCAAGAGCGCCTGGAGTTTTCGCGATCCGGACTTCAACGGTGTGTTGGATGTTGAGAACGATGCAGTGTACTTACCGCTTAAGCAGGGAAGAAATGACCTGATGTTAGCGGTAAAAGAGTATTTTGGTGGTTGGGGGTTTATGTGCCGGCTAGAAACCACTGCGGGGTTGCAGATCAACAAATAGAGAACTCCGAGCGGGACTAGACCGTGTCAAAGACTCAGCCGTCTCATTCACCCCAGGGTCCTATATCAAACCGTTAACTCCGCAGTAAGTTGTACCGTCCTATCGTTACTGCTCCCGGGCTCTTTTATTTCTTTTTGATCCACTCTGCCAGATCCTGGATCACGCGTTCATCAACGTGGCCGGGCTGTTCATATTCGGCTGGAGTGCTCTTGCCCGTGCCCGCAATGAAAAGGTGATTCAACTGCGGGTAGGTTTTGAAAACGACGTTCGGTTTTGTGGCCAGGGCTGCTTTCCACCTTTGAAACGCTGTCATGGTCACTTGATAGTCTCGTTCCCCCTGGAGAATTAAAAGGCGCTGCTTGATAGTTTTGGCGCTTGCCGGTGGATCATAGTCGAGCAGATCGAGCCAGTATGCTGCCGGTGCTCCAAAATAGAGAGTCTTAGAGCCTAGGTCGGAGGGCTTAAGCGACTTGATCTTGTTAGCTTGAGCTTTGGCGTCATCAATTCTCGCTTGCTCTTCGGAAGAAATGGTCCCATCCAATGAGGCGAGATAGTTCATTTGCTCCGGTATGACGTCTGCAAAATTACCCGTGGCTCCGGCAAGTGAGATCAGTCCGGAAATGTTCGGGTCGAGTTGGCCGATACGAGGTACGAGCATTCCACCCAGACTGTGACCAAGCACATAGATCTGTTTCGGATCGATACCTGTCGTCTTGCGCAACAGCGAAACGGCAGCCAGGGCATCATCTGTAACTTCCTCTTTCACGGTGGCGTTAACCATCGCCGCGAGCTTGGGGCCGTATTGTCTGCTGCGCTTTTCGTAGCGCAGAACAGCAATCCCCTGCGATGCGAGCCCGCCGGCCAGGTCGCGGAATGGCTTGTTTGGCCCAATACTCTCATCGCGATCATTGGGACCAGAACCATGCACCAGAACGACTGCGGGAAATGGACCAGCACCCACAGGCATCGTCAACGTGCCCGGTAATGCCCACTCTCCGCTGCCCACGCTAACTTCCTTCTCGCTAAACGAAGCTGTTTTGACATACGCGGGCGGCGTGTACTCGGCCAGGCTTTCACCGGGCGCGAAGAATAGTCCGGCGACCCGTTTCTGCAGATCCAATACCACCCGGATGTCTACCGACGCATCTCGGAATTCGCTCAGCACATGAACAACGGTGTAGTTACCGCGCTTTTCTGTGGTGCTCTTGACTTGTTGCTTAAAGGGCCCGGCTTGGGTGAGCAGGGCGTTCCACGTCTCTTCCAACTTCGGTTGCGGCATCGCAGTCTTCATGGTGTCGTCAAAATGAGAGACCGCGCCCGCGTAATCTTTCTTTGCTAACAACGCGACAAACTCGTGGGCTGTCGCTACCAGTCCGGCTGATTCGTCCTGGCGGTCTGCGACGCTAAACTCGTTCATTGACTGAGTTCCGGGGAAACCAAAGTATGCGCCGACCGAGAGTGTGAGCGCCAGTACGCCGAGGACATTGTGTACCAGTACCAGGTCATGCCATTTTGATCTTGTGGTGTTCATTGAGCACTAAGTAATGAACGTGCGTTGCGCTGCAGTCCGGCCAGCTTGGTGCGCTTCATTGCGCTACCACGATAACGCTCCGCGTAGCTTTCCGGATTCAGTTCGAGTATGTCCGCCAGCGATGAGTTGACATTGTCGTTACGCGGGTTGAAGCGTACCTCCCCGGTTGGTTGCTCGAAGCGGTTCCAGGGACAAACGTCCTGGCAAATATCGCAGCCGTACATCCAACCAGACAAGTTTTCCGCAATGTCACGCGGTAACTCTGGCTCGCGCAGTTCAATGGTCGCGTAAGAGATGCATCGGTTGGAATCCACTACATATGGTTCCGTGATTGCCTGTGTCGGACAGGCGTCAAGGCAAAGAGTACAAGTACCACAGTGGTCTTCAACCTGGTCAGTGTCGTACGGGAGTTCCAGGTTTAGCAATAACTCGCCAACAAACACCCAGGACCCTAATTCAGGTGTAATCAAGTTGGTATGCTTACCAATCCAGCCTAACCCGGCGCGCACTCCCCACGCCTTGTCCATCATGGGTTGAATGTCGACGCAAACTTTTCCTTCTGCGTGTGGCCATTGTTCTTTGATCCACGAGAGCAGTGACCGAAGTTTTGTGCCCAGCACCTCGTGATAGTCATCGCCCCAGGCGTAGCGCGAAACTTTGCCGGTTGCAGGATTGTCCTGGTGTTTTTCTGGAGTGAAGTAGTTAAGCGCTACGACCACAACTGATCGTGCCGGCGGAAATAGTGCGCGGGGGTCGGACCGTTTTCCCGGCTCACGTGCTAACCATGCCATTTCGCCGTGATAGCCACGGGCCAGCCACTCTTTGAGTCGTTCCCCTTCTTCAACTAGCGGTTCGGCGGCGACGATCCCGACTTTATCGAATCCTTCGGCGCGAGCTCGTTCCTTGATTAGTTGTGAGAGGTTGTTCTGCATTTGCAGGATTGGCTCGAACGCGTTGCATCACAGTCAGTACCATCACGCGGTAGCGGATGGGTCGCCTCAGTCATTATCGAGTCCGGGATGGAGTGAGGCGACCCATCCGCTACCGCGTGATGGTACTGACTGTGCTTCGGCCAGGATCACGGAGAAACGATACATGCAAATAATAAACCCTCTCGCTCCAGAAGATATGGGCGAAAGGGTACTTAAGATCTGAGATCACAAGATCTCAGATCTCAACGCAAAAGCCTAAATCTGCGTAATCCGTGGACTACGCCGCGCAAACCTTGCCGAACGACTGAGCCCACTTACTCACTACTACGTCGCCGTAGAGCTGTTGCTCCTTCTGTCGCCGGATGGCACACGCTCTGCGGAAAGCGCGCATCTCGCCGTACTTACTGATGGAAACAGAGGTGCGGCCCCGCTTTTCCCGGCCTGCGTTCCAGGTCACCTCATAAACCTCGTTGAGAAAGATCTTTCCATCTTTGCCCTTGTATTTCTTGACTGTACGGCGAACGCCAACGACTCCAGTACGATTCCGCGGGTTGTTACCTACGATCACCCAATCAGTCCTGGGCTTGCCCAATTCCTGTTCCAGGCGGTTCCGAGTCTCGATTGCTTTCTGCAGCGCATTCTCTTTACCGCCGTTCTTGTGATCGCTTAGAAATTTTGACTTGGTAACGTTTCCCAAGCGCACGCGAACGTACCAGCCAACCGTTTTATTCTCCGGGCAGTCAATCCGACTTACACCCTTATGTCCGCTCTTTGCCATGAGTCCTTTTTTACAACCACCTCAATTTCAATTTGTGGGTTTAGAAAAACTTATCCTGTACAGACACAGATGTCAAAGACGCCGACGTAATTTTTGCAACTTCACTAGACGGCAATCAAAGCATCCGACGACCCGGCGTCGGAGTGCGAGTCAAGCGACCGCGCTCGTTACTGAGCTATTCTCTGCAGCGTTACGGTGACTATCGGTGAGTCGCCGGCAGTGCGACTGTACGACACCCAGTAGCCAGCTTTTGGGTAACGAATCAGCTTATATTTCGAGCCGTCGGGCTTCGCATCGATCTCCGCACCAAACACTTGTTGGGGTGTCAGCACACTCGAAGCGCCATTCATAAAGTCGACGGAGATAGCAGTCACTTTGTGTGTCGCCTTGTCGTAAAGAATCTGGGCCGTTTCTTTTTCACCGAAGACATAGAAGTCTTGTTCGTCGCCTTTATCAGCCGGCGCGCCCAACTTCTTGCGCACGTCCTCGGTGGCCCAGCCGATTGCCACTCCGCGGTATTCATGAAAGAGAGGCTCTTCCTCGGACGCACCACTCTTCCGGGGTGCTTGTCCTGATGCCAGACCAACACAGGCAGCTACTGTTACCAGGAGCACTGCGGGTCTCACCACTGCGGAATTGAGGAATCTTGAAAGGTAAGTCATGGTTGCTCCTTTCAAAGAAGATTAAGTTTAAGCTTTTAACTCAGGTAGGGAGGTAGAATTCGCGGGCAACGCACCGCAAAAATCCACGCGCTGGGGACAATAATCCCGAAGAACGGCGATGTCAAATGCTGGCGGGGCCGATTACACAGATCGTTTAACCCTTGGGCGATTCGCTGCAATCCGTGTAATCGGCACTAATTGATCGGAAAAGGAATAGTCTTTAAGGACCAGTTCTCTTTACCGAGATTCCATAAGGTCCCGTGCTGGCCGGATTAAAATGGCGCACCCGCACCACATACTGGCCCACAGCCAGATTTTGCGAAAGTAGCGATAAGGTTCCTGGCCCGCTATCGTCGTCTTCGGCGATTAGTTTTGTTTCGCTATTTGGACCGAAAAGACTGACGAACGTATCCGTCGTGCCGGTCGTTGCGATCACATGCGTTCCCGCCGTCGCCACTTTGAACGTATAGCGGTCACGCTCGCCGCCGATGCTAATTGCTCCCTGGAGTGCTGGTCCATTCACTACTAATTCCGTTGGTGGTTTTTCGTCTGGCCCCTCAGCACCATGCACCTTATTGGAGAAGATGAACTGCATTGGTGTCGGCTTTGGACCAGGCATCGTCATCACTTCCTTGAAGACTCGGTCCAACGTGTTGGCAGACAAGGGCTGATCACCGATTTCCTGACCACGATTGGAATTGAAGCCAATGAAGCGCCGGTCGTTCTGTTGAATGGCATCATTTACGTCTGGATCCGTTTGCGTCTCCATGAGCTCGTGGTAAAGCGTGCACACCACATTCTTAAACGGAGCACTGAAAAACGGGATGCCATTCCGCCGCCCGGAACGGATCGCAGAGTAGACGTTGGCTGAGTAGTAAAGCGTATGACTCTTGCCGTTTCGTGAGAAATGCACTGATCCATGATAGCCGCCGAGTCCGGCTTGTGAACTGGAGCCATCCAACTTGAGAATCGTATCTGGTGCGAGGATCAGGTTGAAGCAGGTACGATCGTGGTCGGTTGGCAGGATCAGGTTTTTGTCGAACAGGTCGATGATCTTGTTCTGGACGTCGGGCTCGTCCATCTCGTTTCGCCGGGTTTCATCTAGAATCACGGACGGCGCTACGTCATAGGTAATCTGCTTGCCGGGAAAGTACTGTTGCATGATCGCCTTGATTTGCTCATTCCGCACCAGGCGAGTAATTGCGTCATCGATGGATTCCACATCTCCTGGGGCAAAGTCGCTATGGCGGCCCAGGTAGATGTTTTGAAACCCCATCTGCGGGAGAGTCTTGCCACCGCGAAAAACCAAGTCGTCTTTCGGTGACGCGCTAACACCGGATGCCAGGGCCTCATGGTCGATGCTGTGACCGCGCCGCCGCGCTGCCGCGCGGTAGTGACGGTATTCCGCTTCTGAGCCGGGGGCCACCTGTACGCGCATCGGATATGGACCCATTTTATCTTCGAGTTCAGACATTTGTTTGTCTCCTTTGTTCTGGGTAGCAATTGTTGCTGTGGGCATTGTTGATGTTCATCGGTAAGTGCGGTTCGAGTTCTGACACGGACGTTGCGTGATATGGTCAGGAATTCCTCGTGTGAGATAGCTATGGAACGTCAGATACGGTCGGAGCGCGACCGGCATCAGCAAGTCCACCAATGAACTCACAAAGAGTCATACGCGTGATTTTGACAACCGTGGAAACTGGGACGCGGGCGGCTCGCCTGCATACCATTTGTGCCGTCAAGACGTCACAATAAGAGCTTTCAACTGCCAGCCCTTCTTTCCACAGTGAATCTCCTGAGTGCGAGGGTTTAAAGGAAGTGCAGAGCCCGGCTGGGTAATAAGGACTTCCGTGACTCAAAGGGAAGTGTGCTAAGTTGTCACCTGCGTATCTTTATAGCGCAAGTAAACTGGAGAGGCAATGATTTCTGGAGACCAGATACTTGGACCAACATCGATAATCGATTAATCGTTCGAGCGGATTGAGTGTTCCAATTGTCTGATTCTCAGTTCGATCCTTTCCTAAGACTGCAGGGCGGAACCAAGGTCCGGGCCCAGATCTTATAATCCTCTGATAACTAATGAAGAAACGAGAATAAACATTACAGTCTCAGCCCGGGATGTTCCGCAGACAAGCGCTAACATCACTGGGGAATCCTACCCACTGCATTGGGGTTGACTAGCGGTTGAGGTTTAGCGTAGAAGCATCAATTAGAGTGAACTGTACCAGCGCCCGCTAGGGTTCTTTTTTCACCGGCTCGCCCAGTCAAAAACCAACGAAGGAGTCAATTGAATGCATAGAAGCGCACTAGGAACGTTCCTGGTAGTGATGGGTTTCATAGTTTTGGGCCTGGCTGGATGCCAACCATCAGTCTCCCCTGACACTAACCGTGAGACATCAACGTCGGCCAGTCCGGCCAAAGAAACCCTCGATAAGGGAGCGATCGAAGCTGAATTGCTGCGCATCGAGCGCGATTTTCCGCGCGCGCTAAAGGACAAAGACT
>DATFRK010000939.1:0-4434 GCA_035263325.1 Pyrinomonadaceae bacterium
GTTCAGGCTTTCGCTGACGGGCTGTTGTCAGTATTTGGCCACGATCCGGTAATTGGGATCAAGGAGTTTTCCGGTGAGGTCGAATTTGTGCCGGATACCTTTGAAAACGCTTCCGTATCGCTCACGATCAACGCGGCGTCAATGTCAGTTGTAAGCGCGGTCAGCCGCAAGGACCAATTAGAGATCGAACGAACAATGCGGGCAGAAGTGCTCGAAACTGATAAATACCCGGAAATAGTCTTTCGGAGCACCAGCGTTGCTGTTAGCCGTTTGGGTGAGGGGCGTCACCGGGCCAGGGTAATTGGCGACCTGGCATTGCATGGAGTTACGCAAAGCAATCTGTGGATCAACGGAACAATATTTGTAGGCGCAGATGGTTTGCGACTAAAAGGCGAGTTCTCGGTGCGCCAGTCCGACTACAAGATCAAGTTGGTTTCAGTTGCAGCGGGCGTGCTGAAGATCAAGAATGAAGTGAAGTGTTCGTTCGACATTGTGACGCGGAAGGCGTGATCATGCACGAGCTTTCAATCGCAGTCAGCATCGTCGAGATGGCCTCCCAGGAAGTGGCAAAACGGGGCGGAGGCCGTGTCTGCGCGCTTCACCTTAGGCTGGGAGCGCTTTCCGGAGTGGTGAAGGAAGCGCTGCTGTTCTCCCACGATATTGCTTGCCTTGGCACTCCATTGGCTGGTTCGAAACTGATAATTGAGGAAGTGCCGGTTGTTATCTATTGCCAAACTTGTCAGGCCGAGCACAATTTGGAATCAATCCAGCGCTTTGCCTGCCCCGCGTGCGGTGAACCCACCGCTGAGGTAAGGCAAGGAAAAGATCTCGAGGTGGTGGCGCTGGAAATCGAGGATGCAGTGGAGGAACTCCTCACATGAGTTCACCGCCACGTTTAGTTGAAGTAAGGCAAAACGTTTTGAAGCAGAACGATTTGCTGGCCCGCTCTCTGCGGCAGCGTTTTCAAGAAGCGGGCGTGTTTGTGGTCAGTATGGTCTCGACGCCCGGGGCAGGTAAGACAGCCTTACTCGAAAACACTCTCACACAATTGCGCGCCAGCGGATTGCGGGTAGCCGCGCTTGTCGGTGATCTGGCAACAGAAAACGACGCTCGACGCCTGGCTCGTAGCGAAGCTCCCGTCAAGCAGATCGTTACCGGAACCATCTGTCACCTGGATGCGGATATGGTCCAACAGGCGGTCGAAGATTGGGCGCTCCGGGATTTCGACCTGTTGTTTATAGAGAACGTTGGCAATCTGGTCTGTCCTTCCAGTTACGACCTGGGCGAAAGTATGCGGCTGGTACTCATGTCCGTTACTGAAGGCGAGGACAAACCACTCAAATACCCCACTATCTTCAATACAGCCGACGTAGCAGTCATTACCAAGATGGACTTGGCCGAAGCGGTTGATTTTGATTTGGCGACAGCCCGGGAAAACATCCAGTCGGTAAGACCGGGAATCAGGACCATTGAGTTGTCTGTGAAGACAGGCGTAGGAATGGCTGACTATTTCGATTTAGTAAAAGGCAGCGTGCAAGAGAGACTGTCGATCTAAGGTTAGGCTGTGAACAAGAGGACCCAATTCATAGTGCGTGGAATTGTTCAGGGGGTTGGGTTCCGTCCCTTTGTCTATTCGAGTGCGAATCGGCGCTCACTCACTGGTCGCGTCTTGAACAATGGGGTTGGAGTACTGATCGATGTTCAGGGAGAACCAGCGGAAATCGATCAATTTGGCGCGGAGCTGGAGGCCAATCCACCGCCACTGTCCATCATTGAATCGATCGAACGTTTAGATCACCTGGCGCCGGTTGACTACCGGGATTTTCAGATCTTGGAGAGTGACGCCACCGGAGCGAAACTCGTTCCCGTCTCGGCGGACGTTGCGACCTGCGACGAGTGTGTGAACGAGTTGTTCGACGCCCGCAATCGTCGCTACCGTTACCCCTTCATAAACTGCACCAACTGCGGACCTCGCTTCACCATTACGGAAAGTGTTCCCTACGATCGGCGAAACACAACGATGCGAATGTTTGCAATGTGCGAAGAGTGTCGCCATGAATATGACGAGCCACTCAATCGACGTTTTCACGCCGAACCGATAGCCTGCGCGCGATGTGGGCCGCAACTACGTTTGTTGGATCGGGAAGGAAGGGAAGTTGCGGGTGATCCGCTTTCATTGGCGCGCGACTTATTGCAGCGGGGAAAGATTCTCGCGATCAAGGGCATTGGTGGATTTCACCTTGCTTGTGACGCCTTATCGAGCAAAACGGTCGCTGACTTGCGGAGTCGAAAGGTTCGCGAGGACAAGCCATTTGCGTTGATGGCCAACTCACTGTCGGTGATCCGTCGTTATGCCCGAGTATCCGACGAAGAGGCTGCACTGCTGCAATCGCCGGCTCACCCGATTGTGCTTTTGCAAAAGAAAGACAAAAGCTCTGTCCCTGAAACGGTGGCGCCCGGAGTAAATTCTTTGGGAGTTATGCTGCCCTATTCGCCCCTTCATTACTTGCTGCTGGAGAACTCCAACAAACCCTTGGTAATGACCAGCGGGAATGTTTCCGACGAGCCAATTTGCTATCACGACGACGACGCAGGCCAACGTCTGAGTCGCATCGCGGATTACTTCCTGTTTCACGATCGTAATATTCACGTGCGCACTGACGATTCAGTAGTGCGTCTCCACGATGGCCGGGAAATGATCTTAAGACGCTCCCGCGGTTATGCCCCGGCCCCGATTCGAACAGCGTTCGACTTTGCCCGTCCTATCCTCGCTTGTGGGGCGGAACTCAAGAACACGTTTTGTTTCGCCCGAGATCACACTGCCTTTGTCAGTCATCACATTGGCGATCTCGAGAACCTGGAAACCCTTAGCTCGTTCACGGAGGGCATTGAACATTACCGTAGACTGTTTGCTATCGACCCGGAAGTCGTAGCTTATGACCTCCACCCCGAATACCTGTCGACCAAGTATGCTTTGGCGTTAGGAAACATCGAGGAAAAAATAGCGGTCCAACACCATCACGCACATGTGGCGAGTTGCATGACTGACAACCAGATCGACGGTGAAGTAATCGGAGTCGCATTCGATGGATTGGGTTACGGACTTGACGGAAAGATGTGGGGTGGCGAGTTTTTTGTGGCTGACTTTTGTCAGGCCGAGCGGATGGCCCACCTTGCTTACGTGCCTTTACCGGGAGGCGTCCAGGCAATACGGGAACCGTGGCGGTTGGCAGCGGTCTATCTGGAACGAACGTTTGGCCAGGCATTTCTGGATCTGGGCCTCGAGTTTAATCGCCGCTTAGACGTTCGCAAGTGGTCCGCCCTGCGCCGCATGATGACAGCAGGATTGAATTGTCCGCAGACGTCGAGCATGGGCCGGCTATTTGATGCGGTTGCTGGTCTACTTTGCGTACGTGAAGTGGTCAACTATGAAGGCCAGGCGGCGATTGAATTAGAAGGAATCGCCACTCGACTTTCTCACCCGGCCTATGAGTTCAAAGTTGAAGCTGGTGAAATCTATGCGGAAGCTGTTATCCGTAGCGCAGTGGAAAACTTATTGGACGGCACACCAGCCTCAGAAATCGCTGCCAGGTTTCACCTGGGCGTGGCAGAGTTGATCGTGAAAGTGGCGACCCAGATCAGACAAGAGCGACACCTCAATCGCGTTGTGCTTTCAGGTGGGGTATTCCAAAACATGTTGCTGCTACACAAGGTCTGTCAATTGCTGCGCGAAAGTGAATTTGCCGTGTTTACCCATAGTCGCGTACCTGCGAATGATGGCGGGATTTCATTGGGCCAGGCTGCGGTTGCCAACGCATGCGTGCAAAGAGGGAGGTATAACTGAATGTGTCTGGCGATACCGGGAAAGATTGTAGAGATCGTTGACGCGGACAACCGGATTGCTAAGGTTGAGGTCGGCGGCGTCAAACGCAACATCAACATTGGTATGCTGCCTGAAGACGAAACGCATGTGGGTGACTATGTCTTGATTCATGTTGGATTTGCGATGAGTAAAGTCGACGAGAAAGAGGCGGAGGAGACATTGCGCGTGCTCAAGGAGCTCGGCGAATACCAGAACGAGTTTGAGCAATTCAAGATTGCGGTGGAATGAAATGACCAAGCCGGACGTGGATAATTTTTCGCGCGCCTTTTATCCCTTTCTGCACGAGGAACAGAAAGAGCCGCAGCAGCTGCTGGAGGATCTGCAATTCTCACTGCTGGAGAAGGCTCGAGAAAGTTCTGAAGTTAAGGCCCGCTTCTTTGCGGAAAATAAGGAAACGATCCTGGCTGCATCGTTAGCGTTGGCCAAGTCGTTTCATCGCGGCGGTAAACTGTTGGTTTGCGGCAACGGTGGGTCGGCAACCGATGCCCAGCATATTGCGGTTGAATTCATGCATCCGATCACTGTTGGTCGGAAGGCGCTGCCCGCCATTT
>DATFRK010000940.1:0-4455 GCA_035263325.1 Pyrinomonadaceae bacterium
GATTATGTAACTATCGATAGCGCAAACCGGCGTCTTTATCTTTCTCATGGAACGCAGGTGGATGTTATCGATCCGGATACAGGCAAGTTGCTAGGGAGTATTGCAGACACGCCGGGCGTCCATGGTGTTGCGCTCGCAAACGAGTTTAAGCACGGCTTTACAAGCAATGGACGCGAGAACAAAGTCTCGATGTTTGATCCCACAACCTTGCAACTCATCAACAAGATCGACGTCGGCAAGGGTCCGGATGGCATTTACTACGACCCCGAAACAAAACGCGTCTTCACCAACAATCACGGTTCGCATGACATTTCGGCCATCGACGCAAAAACCGGCCAGGTTGTCGGCACCGTGAAAGCTGAAGGAGATGGCGAACAGGCGGTCATCGCGGATGGTTTGATCTACGTCAACAGTGAGGACACCAACGAGGTCATCGCGTTTGATCCCAAGTCGCTCGAGGTTAAGAGCCGCTTCCCGATTGGCGTGGCCAAAACACCGACTGGCTTAGCTTACGATGCGAAAACGAAACGATTGTTTATTGGCTGTCGCAATGAACCCAAGATGGTCGTGATGGATGCGGTCTCGGGCAAAGTCATTGGCAACTTTCCCATTGGCAAAGGGGTTGATTTTGCCGGTTTTGATCCGCAGGCCAAGTTGGTCTTCTTTTCCTGTGGCGAGGGAGTCTTGAGCATCTTTCACGAGAAGTCAGCCGACGAGTATGAAGATGCCGGAGCCGTTAAGACCCAACCGAGCGCGAAGACGATGGCGTTCGATGTTAAGACTAAGAAGATATTTCTCACCGCGGCGGAGTATCTCGAGACACCAGCGACCACTCCGAATGGTAGGCCGCAACGTAGTGTAAAACCCGGCTCATTCGTAGTGTTGGTAGTCAGCAAGTAGGCTCGATGTCGACGCAGGTGACTCGCCTGCTTCGGTTTTGCCTGGTTGCGGGAGCTGCGGGGCCACCCGTCCGCACTCCCAGTTGGAAGGGATATTGATAAGGGGGAGTACCATGCGGAGTAACAGAAGTTCGTTTTGCCTCTTCGTGATCTTTTTGGCGACTGTGGGTAGTGCGGCTGCACAGCGGCCGGTGGCGACGCCTGCACCAACCCCAGTCGCCTCGCCAACACCAACCCTGGAGCGCCAGTTCTTCAAAAACATCTTGCGCGACCAGAAAGCGATCTGGACGGCTCCACTTCACCTGGACCGCGAGCATGCGAAGTGGTTGGTACCAGCCGGTGTTGGCACTATGGCTCTATTCACTACCGATCGCATGACGGGTGACGAGATCGCCGAGGCGGATGGTCAACGGAACGCCAGTCGGATCATTAGCTACGCCGGCTCCATCTATGGGGTCGCGGCAACTGCCGGCACTTTTTACCTGGTTGGTCGAGCAACCCAAAACGCACGCGCGCGGGAGACTGGAATCCTGGCTACCGAGGCCGCACTCAATACTGTGATCGTCGTAGGCAGTTTAAAGGGAATTACCCAACGGGAACGCCCTTCGGGTGGACACGAGCGCAGTGAGTTTTTTGATGGCGGGAGTTCATTTCCTTCCGGTCACAGCGCGCAAGCATGGACAATCGCTACGGTCGTCGCCAATGAATACCACGATCATCGCCTGGTCCAGGTCGCTGCTTACGGTATTGCGAGCGCCGTCAGTCTGGCCCGCTTCACTGGAGGTTACCATTACATTTCTGACGTAGTGGTGGGAGCGGGTATTGGATTTGGCATTGGCCAGTACGTCTATCATGCGCACCATCGCCAATCGGCAGCGGACACGGATTTCACTGCTACCAATGATGAGAATGAAAAACCCAAGGATCGGTGGCCGGCGATTACGCCCGAATACTCTCGCCGGGCCCATGCCTATGGCGTCGCCGTGACTTGGAAGTTCTAAGGTAACCAGCTTGACTTCGTTGCCGTAATGGTTGAACTCCCTTTTGGCAAGCGTCACACACACTAGGCAATTGAGGAGTTTAAAAATTAAGCTCTGATTCTCCCAGGCTTTGCAGACTAAGGCAAAAGTCGAATTATTATTAGCTCTTGTTAGTGTAAGTTCGTGTGACTTCGTGGATCGTCTGTTATGTCCACGAGAATCGAGCGATCCACGCGCATCACACGAACTCACATTAACGAAGCGCCAAGCGAGCTTGCCTACCCTCGGCGGTTGATGGGGATTTGAAATGGCTGGTTATATACTTTTGGCGAAAGGATCTGAAGGAACCACTCAATACCCGTGAGTGGGTTTTCTTGTAAGGCCGTCGAGCTCATCTATGTTTAGTTCCGTCCGCACCAGACTAACACTTTGGTACACCGGGGTGCTGGCCCTATCACTCATCACCTTTGCCTTCGTCGTTTACTACGCCACCGCCCGTATCTTCCATGAGCGACAGGATGAATCTCTACATTCAACGGCACAAACGGTAGCCAGCGCTTATCTGGAAGAGTTAGAGGAACAACAGTCCGCCACTGTGGCGAACCAGTTAGTGCTGACAGAACTGATCTTTCCCGATCGTTATGTCGAGGTTATTGACAGCGCCGGGCAAGCCGTTTCCTGGTCGCGCAATCTCGCAGCCAATACGTTCACGATTCCCTCACAAACATTGGCTGAGGCACAAAGGACCGGCGTAGGCTTCGCCGTTATCAATAATCGTCGCGTTGCCGTTGTGCCACTCTCTACAGATCGCGGCTTGGGATTCGCGGCAGTCGCCGAACCGGTGAGTGTGATCGAAGCTGGACTGCGTCAATTGCGTCGCGCTTTTTTCGCGGGAGTTCCCTTAATTCTTTTGTTGGCCTCGGCAGGCGGTTACTTCCTGGCGCGCAAGAGTCTTTCCCCTATCGCGCTGATGAACCAGCAAACTCAGCGCATTACCGCCGAACGTCTCTCGTCCCGCCTGGATGTAACCAATGCGCGTGACGAACTTGGTGGCCTGGCTACCACCATCAACGACCTGCTGGCGCGCCTCGAAACTTCATTCACTGAGCAACAACGCTTCATCGCTGACGCTTCTCATGAACTGCGCACACCACTGGCTGTGTTGCGTGGCGAAACCGAGGTTGCCTTGGAGAAGACTCGCTCGATTGAGGAGTACAAAGAGTCGCTCTTCTTAATTAAAGATGAAGCTGAACGCCTCTCTCGTATCGTTGAGGACCTGTTCATGTTAGCGCGACAGCCGATCGATGCACCGGTGGCCCTGGTGAAAGAGTCGGTGTCCTTAGCTGAAGTGGTCAACGACTGCGTCCGTGCGGCCCAAGTACTTGCCGTTCGCAAGGACTTACATCTGAAGACGGACACTGATTGCACGGATTTAACTTTGAGTGGTGACGAAGAATTGCTGAAACGGATGCTGCTGAACCTACTCGACAACGCCGTCAAGTACACACCAAGCGGAGGCGAAATCTCCGTTGGCCTGGCCCGGCAAAACGGGAGTGCACGGATCGTCGTGAGTGACACGGGGATTGGCATTCCTGAAAGTGCGCAACAGCACGTCTTCGATCGGTTCTATCGCGTGGACAAGGCTCGTTCACGCCAACTGGGCGGCGCGGGTTTGGGACTGTCAATTGTGCGTTGGATTGTCGAAGCCCACGGCGGCAAGATAGGCGTTAACAGTATTCCCGGCCACGGCAGCACCTTTTCAGTAGAATTGCCGCTGCAGGGAAAATGATCCACAGACAGTTTCTAAGTTGGCTATGGCAAGACTGAGGTGTCAGGCAATAAACGGCAAATAGCCTTTCATGTCTTCGTCCCGGAGGGACGACATGTTTATAGCCAACGCCGCGACCATCACATCGCGCTCCGTAGGAGCGCCATGTCCTTTTAAAGACGCAGCTATAAACATCGTGCTCCTAACGGAGCACAGCCTCACAACAAAAGTCAAAATACCCTGTCTTCCTCAACGTGCCGAAGTTATAGTAGAGAGATCTTACTGCCAATAAACCGAAACGAAATGGTGCTAACGTGACGAATATGGCAGCTATCTTCCGTCTCATTCAGCTAATCCTGTTCCCGCTGGCGACGATTGGGTATGTTTTGTATGTTGTTAAGCTACTCCGTTACAGTCGCCGGACGGGCACTTCAGCAACTGTTCTCGCCTCTTTTCATACCCGCTACATGCAACACAAGCTAGGCACACGACGCGACGAAGCCTGCGAGCGAATGATGATGGTGTTGCCTAACGTCTCGCATTTAGGTTTGGTTCTCGTTAGCGCACCTACAATGGTGGCCCACCGTCTGACCAACTATGTTCCCCCAGTCTATCGTTACCCGTATGAAGGCGAACCGTCGATGCAGCATCAACCAGCTGCCCGGACGACTTTCTATGATCAAGCACTGGAACGACACCTCAACGACATTGAGCAACTAGTTATCCTTGGTGCGGGCTTTGACACCCGTTCATACCGCTTGAATTCATACCGTTTAAGGCCTGCCAGACCAATTCGCTGCTTCGAAGT
>DATFRK010000941.1:0-5476 GCA_035263325.1 Pyrinomonadaceae bacterium
GTGTCGGTTTAATCCCTACAACGCCCCGCAAACTCAATTCGGCAACTCCCGGCAGGATGTAGAACACTGCCGTCACACTCAGGATCAGTCCAGTAACAAAGCGACTTGAGTGAGTGTTTTCCAAAACACCCAGTGCGTTCAATCCGACATCGAGGGCCATCGGTACTGCAGCGATGAATAGCCAACGGCGCGACGGCGCCTGAGTAGTGCGCAACGGACGAACCAGCGGGTAGAACAAAACCGCCAACAGAAAGCCAAAGTAGAGTCCAGTGCAGCGAGCACAAACTGCGAATTGGTGTCCCGCTATGAAAAAAGACCGCTCCGGCAGCTGGTGACACAACTTGCGAAACGTCGCGTAGGTAACGAAGGCCAGAACGTTGTGACCAGTCGCGACCCCGAGGGGCGCACCAACGATCATCAACACCGCCAAGGTTGCAATCGCCAACACGATCAGCCAGGCGATTAGCGGCCGGCGAGTACGGAGAGTTGAAGGGACATATTCAGTGGGTGACAGACGCCGCATAAACAATCGCCTAGGTCTTTGGGTTTCTCTGTGCAGCCTCCGTGTCCTTTGTGTCTCCGTGGTAAGGGACAGTGCAAAAACTCACCACAGAGACACCAAGAGCACTGAGGTCGCACAGAGAAAGAAACGCACACGAACTACAAAGCACAAGGGCAAAGAACATCGGTCAAAGCCCCTTAGAACCTAATCACCGTATCCGGCCCACCCTCAATATGCAATGTATCCACGAAGCGAATGTGCCGCGATTCAGTGGTCATCACTAGCGAGTGGGTACGCTTGCCGGCGCCAAAGAAGCGTACTCCTTTCAATAGCGCGCCATCAGTGACTCCAGTAGCCGCAAAAATGATCTTCTTCCCCGGCGCCAGATCGTCCGTGTCATAAACTTTGTTTGGATCTCGAATGCCCATCGATGACAGTCGCTCCAACACTTCGTCTCGGTTAGGCACCTTGTCCTTATCAACTCCTAAGCGCGCCGCATCAAATACGAGCCGGGCCTGAATCTCCCCGTTCAAACATTTCATCGCTGCCGCCGTGATCACGCCCTCCGGTGCGCCACCAATCCCCATCAGGGCGTGAATGTTGGTGCCGGCAACAGCCGCGGAAATGCCTGCGGAAAGATCGCCATCCGAAATGAGTCGAATGCGCGCGCCCGCTTCTCTGACGTCCTGGATCAACTTCCTGTGGCGTGATCGATCAAGCACAATAACGGTCAAATCTTCGATGTCGCGGCCTAGCCGCCGCGCGATGTTCTTCAAATTATCTTTGACTGGAGCATCAATATCTACAACGCCGCGCGAGGATGGTCCAACCACGATCTTGTCCATGTAAATATCAGGAGCATTTAGCAATCCATGCCGCTCCGCCGCCGCCAATACTGCAATCGCATTGTTGGCGCCGAGGGCGCAAAGATTGGTGCCTTCAAGTGGGTCGACAGCGATGTCAACCTCGGGACACGACTCGGCAAACTCTTCACCGACGCCAAAGCCTCCCCCGACTTCTTCGCCGATGTAAAGCATCGGCGCTTCGTCGCGTTCGCCTTCACCAATCACGATCCGGCCGCGCATTGGCACCGTGTCCATAATCTCGCGCATCGCCTCTACCGCGACGTGGTCTGAATACTTACGATCGCCTTGTCCCATCGTTCGGGCCGCCGCAATCGCCGCTGCTTCACACACGCGCAAGAAATCCAGAGACAGCTCGCGCTCTGTCCTCAACTCGTGACCCATGTCTGTCGGCTCTCCTGATTTGGAAGAAGTTGCTGCCAGCGGGGTAGTCCTTTTCCACGCTTACAGATGAAGAATGCGAGGGTCATACTATCAGAGGCTCTGGGGAATTTATAGGTTCACCTTCCTCAAGTTACTGGGGCTTTTTGTCCCTGCTCGAACCATGAGGACATATGTCGTGTACTTGAATTAAGTATGAGTAAAAATTCGCCGAAACAAGCCCAGATTCCCCGGTTTTTAAATTGAAATCCCTTGCGAATCCGAACTATTTCTTTATTAATACGGGACAATATTTTCGCCATTGCTTGATAACTGTTTCGCTTCGACAAAGTCTCGCGCTAGTCGCTTCAGTTTGAGTTGATAAATTTGGCTTTCACCCAGCGAGCAGCTGGTCCTTTCTGGAGATTAACTCGTATGACTTCCAAGCCCCTAGTTCTCGATCTCAACCAGGTCAGTGCTGACGACGTCGAACTCGTTGGTGGTAAGTGCGCCAGCCTGGGCGAACTGTTTCGCTCGCTGTCACCATGCGGCGTACGAGCCGTCGATGGCTTTGCCACCACTAGCGAGGCCTACCGTCTGTTACTCGAAACTGACAACCTCGGCGCCCGATTGCGCGAACTGATGAATGGTTTGGACCACAATGACATTCGCGCCCTCAATGAAGCCGGCCGTGAAGCTCGCGCCTTAATGCTGGACACGCCTCTCCCCACTGCTGTTCACGAAGCGATCATCGACAGTTATCGCCGACTCTGCCTGCGTTTGGGCCGCACACCGGAAGTTGCGGTCCGCTCGTCAGCTACCGCCGAGGATCTCCCCGAAGCCTCATTTGCCGGCCAACAGGACACGATCCTGAATGTGCGTGGCGAACAACATCTGATTGAAGCCTGCCATCGCTGCTTCGCCTCTTTATGGACTGATCGCGCCATCTCGTATCGCGCAGCGCGTGGTTTTGATCATTTTGAAGTGGCGCTTTCGATTGGCGTGCAACCGATGGTCCGCTCTGACCAGGCGTGCTCCGGCGTGATGTTCAGCTTAGATACCGAATCCGGCTTCCGCGATGTGGTGGTGATCAACGGCGCCTGGGGCCTGGGTGAAGCAATCGTCCAGGGTATGGCTACGCCAGATGAGTGGATCGTCTTCAAGCCCACTCTCAAAGCGGGCGCGCGACCGATTGTCAGCCGGAGACTAGGCAGTAAAGAAGTAAAAATGGTGTACGGACTCGATGGACGGGGCACTCGGATGCGCGAAGTGGTTGAAGCGCAACGCCAACGCACCTGCCTGAGCGATTACGAAGTCTTGCAGTTGGCGCGTTGGGCCTGCGAGATCGAGGACCACTATTCAGAACGCGCGGGAAAGCCGACCCCGATGGATATTGAATGGGCCAAGGATGGTTACACTGGCGAACTCTTCATCCTCCAGGCGCGACCGGAAACTGTGCACTCGAGCAATCATCAGACCTACCTCGAGACTTATAAAATGACCGGCGAACACGCCGCACCACTCGTTTCGGGAATAGCAGTAGGCGAAAAGATCAGTAAGGGCCAAGTGCACGTGCTCGAACATCCCGATCACCTGGCCGAGTTTAAGGCTGGCGATGTGCTCGTCACCTCGATGACTGATCCTGCCTGGGAGCCAATTATGAAGAAGGCCGCGGCGATCGTTACAGACCGCGGCGGTCGTACCTGTCACAGTGCGATTATCAGTCGTGAACTGGGTTTGCCTTGCATTGTGGGGACCGGTAACGCCTCTCACGTTTTGCAGACGGGCACGGAAGTAACTGTCTCCTGCGCCGAGGGAGCACGCGGCAATGTCTACGAAGGCGCGATAGAGTTCTCCGTTGATCGACGAGCGGTCGGCGCTGAAGCCAGGCCTCGTACGCAGGTGATGATGAACGTTGGCGATCCCGACCATGCTTTTGCCGTCGCTTCACTACCAAACGACGGCGTCGGCCTGGCCCGGCTGGAGTTCATCATCAACAACCACATCGGGATTCATCCGATGGCCCTGATTCGTTACCCACACTTGCAAAACCCTGAAGTAGTGAACGAGATCGGAAAACGAATCGGCGAAGAGGATCCGCGTGATTTCTTCGTCAGACGATTGGCGGAAGGCATCGCGCGCATCGCGGCCGCGTTCTATCCCAAAGACGTCATCGTAAGAATGTCTGACTTCAAGTCGAACGAGTATGCCATGTTGATCGGCGGCCAGGAATTCGAACCTACCGAAGAAAACCCCATGCTTGGCTTCCGCGGTGCGTCACGTTACTACGACGAACGCTATCGTGAAGGATTCCAACTTGAATGCCAGGCGCTCCACCGGGTACGGGAAGAAATGGGGTTGATTAATGTAAAGGCGATGATTCCCTTCTGCCGCACTGTGGCTGAAGGAGAACGAGTGGTTAGTTTGATGGCGGAGTTCGGTTTGCCGCAGGGTCAAAATGGACTTGAAATTTACGCGATGTGTGAGCTGCCAGCGAACGTAATCTATGCTGACGAGTTCCTGCGCGTGTTTGATGGCTATTCCATCGGCTCAAACGACTTGACGCAACTAACGCTTGGACTTGATCGTGACTCGGAAATGGTGGCCCACCTCTTTGATGAACGAGACGGTGCAGTAGAAAAGATGGTTACGATCGCGATAGAAGCTGCGCAACGCAATCGTAAGAAGATTGGCATCTGCGGCCAGGCGCCTTCGGATTATCCGGAGTTTGCCCAGTTTCTGGTCGAAAAGGGAATCTCCTCGATTTCTCTGAACCCTGACACAGTGGTGCAAACTACCGAGAAAATTCTTGAGTTTGAGAGCGCGCTCGCTCACGGGAAGACGCAACTTAAACCCGCCAAAGGCAATTCTCGGAGAGCGCCGGAGGCCACAGTCTCTTCACCGGGACTGTTGAGCTAGAGACTCCCGAGGAGACCTTGAACCTAAAATATTTTTCCTGGTTTGAAGTAACTCGAAGTGTTGCACAACTGGGGTATAGCCGCTCCGTCTGGTGACCAACAGGGCTATCGCAGGTGCGGAAAACACTACGGTTTTTCAAGTGCACTTTTGCTAAATGTCGGCCACCGTTAAGAGTCTTGACTTGACCTCCTTTCTTGGCGTAAACCTTCACCCTAATAAGTTTTTCATAGCAACTTCCCCCAGTAATTCACATCTCGCCTAGGAGGTTTTTCATGTCTACCGCACGAACGATGGCTATTAATGAAGACAAGATGCACGCTTTTTTGGGCAAAGTGGTGGGCGATTTTGGCGCCTCGCTTAGCTCAGCACTCGTGTATATCGGTCAAAAGTTAGGTCTCTATCAGGCAATGGTCGACGCTGGTCCGCTCACCCCCGCCGAGTTGGCCCAAAGGACCAACACTAATGAACGCTATATCCGCGAATGGTTAATTAATCAGGCAGCCGGCGGTTACGCAGAGTATGACGCAGCAACTGAAAAATACAGCTTGTCGCCCGAACAAGCGACGGCCTTGACGGACGAACATAGTCCTTTTTATGTCGGCGGTGGTTTCTTTGTAGTGAAGGCCATGACCCAGGCAGCGGAGCGTATCGAGAGTCACTTCCGCAATGGCGGGGGCATGCTCTGGGGCGAACATCACCCGGATCTTTTTGTCGGCACCGAGCGATTCTTCCGCCCGGGCTATGCGACTTTTCTGGTTTCCAGCTGGATTCCTTCGTTGTCCGGTGTGGAAGCAAAGCTAAAGGCAGGCGCGAAGATAGCGGACGTCGGCTG
>DATFRK010000942.1:0-5365 GCA_035263325.1 Pyrinomonadaceae bacterium
GCCAGATATTCGATACGCCTACGTGAGTCGCTGTGTAGGTCAACGATTTTCCGTCTGGTGTCCAGCGAATAGTGCGGCCAAAGGATCCTGGGATATTAAACAGCTGAACCGGCTGGCCACCCTCAATGGGAACCACTGCAATCTGATAACCCGTACCCGGGGTAACTTCGTAATTACACGCAAAAAACTTTCCGTCAGGAGAAACGGCGGATAGCGCAGACTCCCTATCAGTCACTTTCACCGACGCGCCACCATCTACCGAAACCTTCAAGATGGACCAAAAGCTGGCCACTGGATCGTACGCCGTGTACAGAATCCATTTTCCGTCGGGCGAATAGTCGGGAAAGTAATCGCCGGCTCCATTGGTAATCTGCCTGGGATTACTCCCGTCGATCTCCATCTGCCAAAGGTTCGTGTTCCCAACGCGCTTTGAGCCCCAGGCGATGTACTTCCCATCGGGTGAGACTGTGGGATCAAAATTCTGACTGGAATTGACTGACAATTGTCTCTGATTGCTACCGTCTGCTGCCATGATCCAAACATTTGGCTCACCACCGGCTACGGAGCGATAGACGATCTTGCCATCAGGCGTCCACGAAAGTCCGCGCATTCCATCGTCACGCTCTGTTCCCGAGGTTATTTGTCTTAATTGGCCCGCTTCAGTCAGCCAGATATTCACCAGGCGATCGGATCTGACGGAGACCAGGGTCTTGGAGTCAGCGGTCAAACTAACGTCCGTGTAACCGTTCAAGTCATTCGTTAATCGCCTGGCCCCGCCGCCGTTGTACGGAATCAACCACAGCTGCGGCAGACTACCGGCTGCTTCCGTGGCCGAGGCAATAAGATTCTTGCCGTCGGCCAACCAGGTGACCTGTCCAACTTGCCACCATCGCTGTGGGTTTAGCTGCGCTTCCTTGCCATCAGACAAACGGACGCTAACCACATCCTCGTAGTAGCCACCGGAAGTGTTCTGATAGACACAAGCGATCTGTTGGCTGTCCGGTGACCACGAAGGGGCCATCGTGGAGAAGAAATCAGGCGCAGCGTGTTTGGCTAGTTCCCTGACATTACTGCCGTCGACGTTCGCTACCATCAAAGCGTTCTCTTTCTGCGAAAGATAGCGAACAAAGGCCAGCTGTTTCCCGTCAGGAGAAAGGGTTATCGGACTCTGAATATCTTCAAGAATTTTTCGTGACGCGCCACCCAACACGGGAATCTGGTACAGGGCGCCGCGCGCATTGTTCTTATCGGCGGAGACGAAATAGAGAAACTGTCCATCAGCGGTGAAAACCAATCCGATGTACTGCACCGGCGCCGGTGGAATAACCTGCGCCTGGCTGGCTGCCGCCACCTGGCCCAGCCAAACACTCTGCTGCCCCTCCTCGTCAGAGACATGGGCCACGTATCGTCCGTCGGGTGAAATAGCCGCGTGCGTAGCTTTGCCGGTAGCGGTAAAGCGCGTCACCTTTAAACTTTGTAGAGCCGTCCCTGCCTTGGAGCGCAGCGTGAGTTTGTAAAGTCCAACAGCGGTGGCGGCAATAGCCAGGGTGAAGAGCAGAAAGCCAAGCAACGCATAGCTCTTGTGTTTTTGAATGTTGCTGACAATGTATTCGGCGGTAGAACTGGAATTGAGCGCCTGGACTTTGTTGGTTAGTTGCACGGTGCGCGCGCGCGACCTGGTTGACTGTCCTCCGGTGGAATGCTTACCGCTAAGCGAACCTGACTGCCGCGCCGAGTTGAATGATTGCAACTCCTCTTCAAACTCAAGTTGCTTTTTTAAGCGACGCAAATCGACCAGTAAATCTTTGATCCCCTGGTAGCGTTCGTCTCGATTCTTCTCCAGGCACTTGGTGATGATGCGTTCAAGTTCCGGAGGAGCATCGGTCACGAAGTGCGATATCGGCAAAGGATCCATACGCAGTATCGCCGCGACCACATCGCTCGAGGTCTCCTGCTGGAAGGGCAGTAGACCAGTGACCATCTCATAGAGCAACACGCCGACGCTCCAGATGTCACTGCGTTCATCTACTTCACGACCACGCGCTTGCTCCGGCGACATGTAAGCAGTTGTGCCGAGGATGGTGCCAGGTTCAGTCTCCAGCAGGGTAAGTGTTTGCGCGTCTGCGTCAGTTGATTTTTCCCAGGCGCCGGTGAGTTTAGCAATGCCGAAGTCGAGTACTTTCAGAATGCCATCGCGCCGGATCATGACATTCTCGGGTTTGATATCACGGTGAACGACACCGGCTTCATGGGCGGCCGCGAGCGCTGAGGCGATTTGCACTGCGATGTCGAGAGTCTCCAGAATCGTAAGCGATGTTTGGCTGACCCGGAGTCGCAGCGTCTCTCCTTCGATGAATTCGGTAGCAATAAACCAGAGCGCACCGGCCTGCCCTATTTCATAGATGGTGATGATGTTGGGGTGATTGAGCGCCGACGCCGTCTTGGCTTCCCGGGTGAAGCGAGCCATCCGGTCCTCTTTTTCCATCAGCGTCGTGGGGAGAATTTTGAGAGCCACAGTGCGATCAAGGAGCGTGTCCTGAGCGAGGTAGACTTGTCCCATACCGCCCGCTCCAATACTAGACAGGACGCGATAATGAGAAATAGTTGTCCCTTCGATCGAGGACTGGCTCACGTTTGATCTACCGAATCCTGGGCTTGTTTGTGGGAACCAGCCAAACAGAAAACCACAGGCAGTTTCTTCAGCTTCTGAGGTATTCGCTGCCGAACAACGTCAGTGGCTTATGTGTGGTCATTCTAACAGAAGGAGTGCGAATTTTTGGAGGTCCGCGGATAGAGAACCCGGAGCGGACGGGATGGTACGGACTTCGTGCTTTGTACTTGGTGCTTTGTTCTCCGTATTACCTGAGAGTTTGCAACAAAGTACAAAGCACGAAGTCCGCACCAAGACCGTACCATCCGGTCGCTACCGCTTCCGGTTCTCTATTGTTTTGTCCCAAAGCCACCGCCGCCGGGCGATTCGATCCGAACCCGGTCGCCGGCGTTTAACTCCCAACTACCCTTCGACGCGATCTTTTGGGCTTGTCCCTGGCGAATGAGTTCACTGAAGCCCGCCTTCCCTTCCTCACCGCCCTTGAGTCCATAAGGCCGCCGTTTGCGTCGATCCGCCAATAGCGACATGCGAGCTGGCGTGAGGATTTCAATTTCGCGTACCACTCCGTCACCGCCGCGCTGTTGCCCCTCTCCGCCTGATCCGTGGCGCAGGCTATACTCCAGCACTCGCAACGGATAGGAATATTCAAGCGCTTCAGCAGGTGTGTTCAGACTGTTGGTCATATGGGTGTGGACGCCACTCATTCCAGCCAGTGCGGGACGCGCGCCCATACCGCCGGCGATCGTCTCATAGTAGGAAAACTCTTTGCCATTACGGGGATCGACGCCACCGACGGTCAGATTGTTCATCGTTCCCTGGCTGGCAGCCGGAATACGATTCGGTAACGCCTGGGCCAATGCCTTAAAGAGGACGTCAACTATCCGCTGCGAAGTTTCCACATTGCCACCAGCCACTGATGCCGGCGGATTCGCATTTACCACCGTTCCCAGCGGGGCCAGCACCGTGATCGGTTCCATCAACCCCGCGCTCGCCGGCACTTCACCGTTGATAAGACAACGAAAAACATAAGAGACAGCCGATACTGTGATGGCTTCGACAGCATTGACAGAACCAGCTACTTGCATTGCGCTCCCGTTGAAATCAACGCGAGCTTTGTCTCCCTTAATCGCTACGCGCACTCGAATCGGCACCGCACCTTCATTGATCCCGTCGTCATCCAATGCGTCTTCGGCCTCATACACTCCCTCGGGAATGGTGCTGATGGTGTGGCGCATCAAACGTGCTGAATAGTTAATTAGCTGAGCAGCATACTCGCACGTTTCCTGCTCCCCTCGTCTCTCGAGGATTTCGAGCAAACGAGCAGCGCCAGTCTTGAGCGAGCCGATCTGGGCATCAAAGTCACCGCGGCGCTCAGCATTTCCCCGCACGTTCGCCAGCACCAAGCGCATTGTGTCGGTATCAATCACTCCGCCACGCACAAGTCGAATCGGCGGGATTCGCAGTCCTTCACCATAGACGTCCGCGGCCAATCCCATCGAGCCCGGGGTCGCACCGCCGATGTCTGCGTGATGCGCTCGGTTGGCAACGTAGAAGAGTGGACGAGGTGGTCTGCGGAAGGGGCGACGGGGAGAAGCGGGGATGCGGAGATGTGTTGCGGTAGATGACTGCTGGACTTTTTTCGCAGCCTCACCCCGTCTCCGCTTCCCCCTGTCCGCCCTTCTCCCTGTCCCTCCCTCGTTCTGCAGGAACACTCCTGCCACCAATGTCACATCGGGTAAATGCGTGCCGCCGGCAAACGGATCGTTGAGCGCCACCACATCACCGGGGGCGATTGCGATTTCCTTCAGCGCAGCGGCAACCGCCATTGGCATTGAGCCAAGATGCACTGGCATGTGATCACCTTGCGCTATGACGTTGCCATTGGCATCGAACACTGCGCATGAGTAGTCACGTCGTTCTTTTATGTTTGGAGAGAAGGCGGTGCGGCGCAGAGTGATGCCCATCTCTTCGGCCACGGAGGTGAAGAGCGCGCGATAAATTTCGAGTGTAGTGGGGTCAAACTTTTTCATACTTAACTACTTCGCTGTGTAGCCATGCCTTATAGCGAAATAATGGCCACTAGTCAGTCACTCAACTCTCTGCGTACTCTGCGTCTCTGCGTACTCTGCGTTGAAAGTAAGCTTAGATCTCTTTTATCGCAGAGAACGCAGAGACGCTAAGTGCGCAGAGAGTTGAGCGACTAACAACTCACGACTGACTACTGACAACTATTCCAGCAACTTCATCACAATCGAATTATCAAATTCCCAAACGGGTCCAACGAGGCCTCCGCGTCTCCGGGGACTAGCGTCGTGGCCGAATACTCAGTCACGATGCACGGAGTACGCAGCTTCATTCCGGCGCTCAACTGATCGCGCCGGTAGACGCCAACCTGCGCCCGTTTACCAGAGAAGTAGG
The DNA here is from genome assembly GCA_035263325.1 of Pyrinomonadaceae bacterium. GTDB lineage: Bacteria > Acidobacteriota > Blastocatellia > Pyrinomonadales > Pyrinomonadaceae > PSRF01. Next base: position 5,030 of record DATFRK010000942.1, read on the forward strand.
CCATCACCTGAGCGCTTGGTTTTGCCGCTTGCCGCCTCAACCCTGATCGCTTTTCCTCTAACTGCTCCACCAGGCCAAACGAACGCAGCCTGGCACTTACAATCTCGACCTGGTTTTCTTCCTGGGCGTAACCGTAACGCTCGCGATGGACCGCATGAAAGGCCATCACGATATCTCCGGACGTTTCTTTTACTTCCAGCTCGAACGACTGGCCGCGATAACGCATCGCCAGAGATCGTTCGTGACGTTGCTTTTTCTGAGCAAAGCCTTCAGCCAATAGAACGGACCGCGCCTCTCGCTCCATGTCTTTAAAGATTTGCGGCAGCGCTCTGAGCG
>DATFRK010000943.1:0-3509 GCA_035263325.1 Pyrinomonadaceae bacterium
CGTCCTATAGGCGGAGTGGCAATAAGAGAAACTGGTTCGCCTTTTCCGCGAATGACCCTGGACGCCTGCCTGAGCGGTGAGGCAGTGTTGCTCGGCGCGGTCGGCGCTCCTGAATACGATCAGCTTCCTTCACATCAGCGACCCGAGGCTGGCCTACTCTTGTTACGGCGCGCGCTAGGTGGTTATGCGAATTTGCGACCCGCGATTTCCTATCCGGCGATTGCTCCCTGTTCCCCGCTCCGTCCGGAAGTTAGTCGAGGCGCGGATATTCTGTTTGTGCGTGAGTTACTCGGTGGACTTTACTTTGGCGAACCGCGCGGCTTCACGGACAATAGAAGCGCTTGCAATACCATGCGTTACTCGGTCGATGAAGTGGAACGTGTAGCGCGGGTTGCTTTCGAGGCCGCCCGTAACCGCCGCGGCAAGGTCACTTCGGTTGACAAAGCCAACGTACTCGAAACGTCGCAACTCTGGCGTCAGACCGTGACGCGCGTTGCTGAAGATTACCGGGACGTGTTGTTGGAGCATCTGTACGTCGATGCCTGTGCGATGCATTTGATTGCTAACCCGCGACGCTTTGATGTGGTGCTGACTGAGAATCTCTTTGGCGACATTCTGTCTGACGAAGCAGCCGTGATTACAGGATCGCTAGGCATGCTGGCTTCGGCAACGGTGGGTGGCGAGGTGGGATTGTACGAACCAGTCCACGGCTCTGCTCCTGACATTGCCGGGCAAGGAACTGCGAATCCTTTTGGCGCCATCGCCTCAGCCGCGCTGATGTTGCGCTACACCGCCGGGCTGGAACAGGAAGCCAATGATATCGAGTCGGCAATTGAGAGTGTGTTGGAGGCCGGCTATCGGACTCCTGACATCGCGAGCGGCTCATCGGGATTTGTGGTAAGCACCAAAGAGATTGGACAACTAGTGTCGGAGGCCCTGGCTGAGATAGTCGACATGCGGCATGCGTATCATGCGGTTTAGTGTTTCCTGCGTTGTGCTTGGTGCTTCGTACTTCGTGATTCGCACTTGATAGATACCACCGACTTTAGTCGGTGGAGATTCAATTTCAGCCTAGACTGGCGCTGCCGCTTCTGTCCTAGATACCACCGGCTTCAGCCGGTGGTATCCAAAAAGAAGTAAAGCGCCGACGCTCTAGGCTGAAACTGAAGTACCACCCGGCTGAAGCCGGTGGTATCTTTTGCCGCTGCTCAAGAGGTGAGCAAGTAACAAATAGCCTAAGAACAAAGAACGCAGTTACAAGAGCTAAGGACAAAGTACTAAGAACAAAGAACACAGTTAAGAACAAAGTACAAACTAGCAATGCCAACTTTATTCGATAAACTCTGGGATGCTCATGTGGTGAGAGAGACTCAGGGTGAACCTTCTCTTCTCTACATCGATCTCCATCTCGTCCATGAAGTGACCTCGCCGCAAGCATTTGATGGCCTGCGCCAGGCTGGTCGAAAAGTACGGCGGCCCGAACTGACAGTCGCCACCGTCGACCACAACGTACCAACCACCGATCGCAGTCTTCCTATCGCCGATGCTGTTGCTGCCAACCAGATCGAGACGCTCAGGAAGAACTGCAAAGAATTCGGCGTGCGTCTGTTTGACATTCATTCGCAAGAACAGGGCATCGTGCACGTCATTGGGCCAGAGTTGGGATTAACCCAACCCGGCATGACGATAGTTTGCGGCGATAGCCACACATCCACTCATGGTGCATTTGGGGCTCTCGCGTTTGGCATTGGTACCAGCGAAGTCGAGCATGTGCTGGCCACTCAATGTTTGCCGCAAAACAAACCGCGCTCGTTGAAGGTTAACGCCTCGGGACGACTTCCGGAGGGTGTTACGGCCAAAGACCTGGCGCTGGGCATCATCGGCCGGATTGGTACGGACGGCGCCACCGGTCACGTGATCGAGTATGCCGGCGAAGCGGTGCGCTCGCTCTCGATGGAAGGTCGCATGACCCTTTGCAACATGAGCATTGAAGCAGGGGCTCGAGCGGGAATGGTCGCTCCCGATGAAACCACGTTCGCGTATCTCGAGGGTCGTCGCTTTGCGCCCCAGGGGCAGGCGTGGGCTGAAGCTGTGAACTACTGGCAGAGCCTGGCCAGCGATGGCGAGGCGGTGTTTGACCAGACGATCGAAATTGACGCCACCTCCCTGGAGCCATTCGTGACCTGGGGTACGAATCCGGGGATGGTTGTGCCAGTGACCAGCTTTGTGCCGGATCCGGCAGAAGCAAGATCAGCGGCCGACCGACAAGCGGCGGAGCGCGCGTTAGAGTACATGGCGCTGGCCCCACGCATGAGCATTCAAGACATCGCGATCGATCGTGCCTTCATCGGTTCCTGTACCAATGCACGTATAGAGGATCTGCGAGCGGCAGCACGCGTGGTGAAAGGCTACCGGATTAAGTCGACGGTAAACGCCCTGGTGGTACCTGGCTCACACGAGGTGAAGCAGGCTGCGGAGAGAGAAGGTCTTGATCGCATTTTCAGCGAAGCTGGGTTTGAATGGCGCGAGCCCGGTTGTTCAATGTGCCTGGCGATGAATGCCGACACTCTGCAACCTGGGGAGCGTTGCGCTTCCACCAGTAATCGCAACTTTGAGGGTCGGCAAGGACGTGGTGGCCGAACGCATCTGGTGAGTCCGATGATGGCCGCAGCCGCGGCGATCAAGGGACACTTCACGGATGTGCGCAAGTGGGAGTTTAAGTAATGCAACCATTCACTACTCATACCGGCAGAGTCGTTCCCCTGGATCGAGCCAACGTTGACACTGATCAGATCATTCCCAAGCAGTTTCTTAAGCGGATTGAGCGCACCGGGTTTGGCGAGTTTCTCTTCTACGATTGGCGCTACTCCGCGGATGGACAACTGAATCCCTCGTTTGTCTTGAACGAACCTCGATATCGCGGCGCTTCAATCCTGGTCGCGGGAAAGAACTTCGGCTGCGGCTCCTCGAGGGAACATGCGCCCTGGGCGCTGGCTGAGTATGGTTTCCGCGTAATCATCGCGCCATCTTACGCAGATATCTTTGCCAATAATTGTTTTAAGAACGGCATGCTACCCATCACTTTGCCCGAGGATCGGGTTAACGAACTCATGCAGCGGTCGCAACGTGAGGGTTACGAACTGACCGTTGACCTTGAGCGGCAAGTGATTGAAGACAGTGACGGCTTATCCGTTCCGTTCGTGGTGGGTGAGTTCCAGCGTTACTGTTTACTTCAAGGCCTCGACGATATCGGACTTACCTTGCGTCATGAGGATGCGATAAACGCGTACGAAGCCTCACGACCCACCTGGCGCCTGGCCTAGATAATAGATAGGCTCAACGAAGAACCCGCAAGCCGCTCTGTATGAGCAGCTAGCGCGACACTGCACTCTGCTCAATCACGTCGACTTCGCTGTAGAACGTATTGCCAAAATCATCATTCAACTCGGTGACGTAGCAATCGAAGAGCAGGTAGCGATATTTGCCGAGGTTGGCGTTCGGCGCTGCGA
>DATFRK010000944.1:0-2509 GCA_035263325.1 Pyrinomonadaceae bacterium
ATAACCTGGGCCGTCCCAGTCTTGCCGCCCGCGTTGATTTCCCGGGGAAAGCCAACACCACCGGCAGTACCGCCCTCATTGACCACTCCCCACATCCCATAGTCGACGGTTTTGATCGTCACGTCGGAGAGTTTGAGCTCAGTAGGTTTGTCTTCGTAATAGGATATTGGGCGAAGGCTAGTCTCTTTGGCCAATTTGAAGAAGTGCGGCGTATGGTAGACGCCTCCCATCACAATTCCCGATTCGGCGCGAAGCAGTTGCATAGGAGGAACGGCAACAGACCCCTGCCCGATCGATGCCAATACGGTATCGAAATCCTTCCAGACCGGATCACGAGGATTGACGCGCTTCTTCCACTCGCGACTGGGAATTATTCCTCTCACTTCGCTCGGCAGATCTACACCGGTTCGCTGTCCCATTCCGAAGCGAGTAACCCAATCGTGGATCATGTCTACGCCCATCTTGAGACCAAGACGGTAAAAATATCCGTCACAAGAGTGCACTATTGCGAGGTGGATATCAGGGGCGCCGTGATTCTTGCCGCAATGAACGAATCGGTTGCCGACTGCAATGCCGCCACCGCAGACAATTTTGGAGCTCTTAAGTGTGATTACTCCTTCTTCCAGCGCCGCGGTAGCCATCATGATCTTCCACGTCGAGCCGGTTGGATAAGTGCCCTGAATGGCCTTGTTGTATAACGGATGTTTGGTATCATTGACTATGGCGTTTACTTCCCTTCGATGCTCGCTTGAAACCACATTGCGGGCGAACACATTCGGATCGAAACTCGGGACTGAGACCATAGCCAGAATTTCGCCGTTCTGAGGGTTCATGGCCACCGCCGCACCGGTTTCGTTCTTTGAGTAAAACTGTTCTTCGGCGACCTTTTGAAGATCCAGATCCAACGTTATGATCAGGTCCTGGCCCTTGATGGGATCGATCTTTTCGAGCTCAGCTTTCGGCACGCCGCGACTATCAACTATTACGCGGCGCATTCCGTCTTTTCCGCGAAGCACCCGATCGTAAACTGCTTCCAGACCACCCTGTCCAATTATGTCTCCCGCTTTATAGCCGGCATCTTTAAAAGATTGCATTTCGAGCTGCTTAGGGCTTATTTGTCCGATATAACCAAGTAGGTGTGATGCCAGCTTGCCGTACTTGTAGATCCTCTGCGGTTGCTCTTCGATAGTTATTTCCGGATGTTCAAGCTCATGAGCTCCTACCCATGCTCGGTCCAGTCGCGAGGCGTTCTGTTTAACCAGGATCGGTTGAGATTTCGGCCTTAATGGATCGTTCAATGCAACGAGCAATTCACCTCGGTCAATGTCGAGATTCTGAACAAGGGCGTTTACTGTATCGTCCTTGTTGGTTATGTCCTCCGGAGTGACGACAACGTTAAACGCGGACTCGTTACTGACGAGCACTTTTTCATAACGATCCAGTATCGCTCCTCGCGGCGCTGGAATCGGAATATCACGGATGCGATTGTTCTCTGCCCGCGCCTGGTAGTCTTCGTGCCTGGTAACCTGAAGGACATAGAAGCGAATGCCTAGTATTACGAATACGGCCAGCACCAGGTATTGAACCAGGTAAACGCGCAGCTCCAGATTAAACCGATCTTCTTTTGGGGTGGTACTACTCATAGAACCTCTTCTTTATCGCCATTCGCCGGGCTGCTGCCGCCTCGGAGAACACTCGGTCGAGAACAACAAACAAAACGATCGAGGTAACTGTATCGCCAAGAACCTTCCATCCAATTGTCGCGCCAAACTCCGGCCAGGTGGAAACGTAAGGCAAACTCTGTTCAAGCAGCTGGTTAAGTCCAACGAACAGGATAGTGTTTCCGGCCGACGCGATGGCCATAACCGAAATCCGAGCTAGCGGATTCTCAAGTGAAAGCCGGACACTCGCAGCTCCTACAACATAGCCTATCAGCGTCTTGCAGAATCCTCCAACTCCCAGAATGCCGCCTCCAACCGCATCCCCTCCGAGACCGGCAATAAGGCCGACAACCATCCCCAAAACCGGCGCACGCTGCAGTCCGAAATACACCGTAACAATCAACGGAATATCGATGTAGCGAAAAAATCCCACCTGGTTGGGCAGGAGCATTTGTAGCAAGAGCGCGACGACGATGGTCAGGGCAATTTTAAAGGTCTGCACTCTTCAGGCTACCTCGCCTCGCTAGATGAAGTACGTCATGAGTGGCCGGAGGACGATTTCGCAGCTTTGACAGCATCTAAACCGTGTACTCCCATCATCACACTTCACTTAGCTTCGTCACCCTTCGAAATCTTCGCTTCATCTATCTTTAAATCCTTAGGTTCAACCAACAGCACCAATAAATGCTCGGCTCGATCAACCGGAGCCGCAGGTTTGACAATAATCTTGTGCCACGGCGCGTTGGGATCGACTTCAACGGATTCCACTGTACCAATCAATAATCCCTTCGGGTAAATCCTGTCGAACCCAGTTGTGACGACGGATTCTCCGACTTCTACCTTTTCAC
>DATFRK010000945.1:0-3322 GCA_035263325.1 Pyrinomonadaceae bacterium
TATCTCAAAGAACTCGCAGATCGATCGGGTGGACAACTCTACCGTGCTGATACGGTCAGTTCGTTGCCACAGGCATTCGCCGCTATTGCCGCCGAACTGAGGACGCAGTACTTGCTTGGGTACTATCCCACAAACAAAAATGACAACGGCGCCTATCGAAAGATTCAAGTCAAAACCACGCGAAAGGACATAGCCATTCGCGCGCGCCAGGGTTATCGCGCAAAGACTAATTAGCCGACCTTCGGTAGTGCTCTAATTCGAGTAATAACTTATTTCACTCACCCGAAGAGTGTATGCGGTATTCGGAGTAACAGCCCGCAGAGCTGCCAGATAGTAGCCGGTGGTCGTCAGACCACCGGATCCCGGTCATCTAATTAGTCCGCACCCTGAGAGGGTGCGAGATTAGCTCAAGAGTTGCTGGCACCCCTTCAGGGTGCGACGCGGATCTTCACGGATACCGGAGGTCTCCGCTGCGCTTCGACCTCCGGCTACTTTCTTTCAACCCTTCGGGTTGAGCTGACTCAGTGCGGGCGAGCACGCCCGCGCACCCACTATTTCAAAACAACTCTTAATCTCATCAGCCTCGACCGTGTCACGCTCGAGTAGCGATTCAACCAGACGGGCCATGCCTGCTCGCTGGTGCTCTACGACTTCGCAAGCCCTGGCAAGTTGCTCATTGATGATTTGATTGGTGGCGTCTTCGACTCGATCGAGCAGAGCCTGACTGTAATGATCCGGATGGGAATCCGGCAAGTAGATCGGACCCAAAGGGCTCATACCAAACTCAGCAACCATCTTTCTGGCGATTTCTACTGCGCGCTCAATATCGTTTGAGGCGCCGGCAGTCATTGTTCCCAAAACAATTTGCTCCGCCGCGCGTCCTCCCAGTAGAACCGCAATCTGATCCTCAAGGTATTCGCGCTTCTTCATCAGGCGATCACGCTCCGGCAGCGCCTGGGTCACTCCCAGCGCGCGGCCGCGCGGCAGGATCGAGACTTTGTGAATCGGATCACCGTTTTTGACCGCCAGCCCGAGGGCGACGTGACCTGCTTCATGAACTGCGGTGGCATAGCGCTCGTCATCATCCATCATGAAGCCCTGACGCTCTGCGCCCATTAATATTCGATCGCGCGCAAATTCAATGTGTTTACGTCCGACCGATTCCGAATTATCAAGCGTGGCGGCAATGGCGGCTTCGTTCAGTAGATTGGCAAGGTCAGCGCCGGAAAAACCCGGAGTGCCGCGGGCGATCCAATTCAAACTCAAGTCCTCGTCTACGGGTACGTTCCGCGCATGCACTTTCAGAATTGCTTCCCGCCCTCGCAAGTCAGCCAGGTTAACCATGATTTCGCGATCAAATCGTCCCGGTCGCGTCAGCGCGTGATCAAGCACATCGGGGCGGTTAGTGGAAGCGATCACGACAATGCTGGAGGACTGATTGAAACCATCCATTTCCACCAGTAACTGATTGAGCGTTTGATCCTGGTCAGCCGAGCCCGAGTCGCTGGATCGTCCGCGTTGGCGGCCCAGCGCATCGATCTCGTCGATGAAGATAATGCAGGGAGAAATCTTTCGCGCGCGCGCAAAGAGCCGCCGCACTCTCGCCGCGCCGACACCGGCAAACTTTTCCTGAAAACTTGCTCCGGAAACTGAAAGAAAAGGCACGCCGGCTTCAGCGGCAGCCGCGCGAGCGAGCAGCGTCTTTCCCGTTCCCGGCGGACCGTACAAAAGAATGCCGCGAGGCGCTCGACCGCCGAGTCGCCCGAAGCGGACCGGATCACGAAGAAACTCGATTGTCTCTTCCAGTTCCTCCCTCGCCTCGTCTACACCGGCAACATCGTCGAAGGTAACCGTCTGCTTCCCGCTGTGATCGGCGAGACTAAAGCTGCCGACGCGGCCATTGATTGTGGCATGCACTCGCCAGCCAACGAGACCGAGTGAAAGAAAAACCAGCACCGGCAACGAATAAACAAAGACAGCTTCGGCGATGCCCGGCTTTGTCGAAGCAAACTCAACGGGCACGCGGTTCTTTCTGAACAGCTCGACAATAGTTTGACGAAAAGTCTCGCCCGCTACGGTGCTTTGAAACGTGGTGCCGTCGACAGTCCTGACGATCAGCAAATCGTTATCTACTACCACCGATGAAGCTAAGCCTTTCTCGGCAGTCGCGTACAGCTCTGAGTAATTAATCGTGTGGACATGGGATCTGGTTGCGTTGTAGCGTATGAAGGAAATCGATGCGCCGATGAAGACTGTTGCGAGCAGGCCGGCGATCATCAGGATCGCTCGTTGTGAACGACCAGTAAATTTCTTGATTCGAAAACTCATAGTTCCCCCGGGGGTTGGGGCCTGCCGGGCGAGCCGGCGGCAGCTATTCAATTAATCAAAGTAACTAAAGGATTGAGAGCGAAGACGGTCGGGAGATTTGTGCTAACGCGAAACCCTATAGACTACCTAATGTAACACACTCGACCAGTCAGGCGAGCACCGCCAATTTAGCAACAGTTCGAGACATAGTCCAGCAAAAAGGTTGACGCTTTTTCCGCTCGGTACGCACGCCTCCGGCGTGCTTCATCCTCCAAGGTGTCAGGCCGGTGCACGCCGGAGGCGTGCGTACCCACACGAATCAAAAGCTCTCATCGAAACCTCGAGTGGCGCGCTTTCGTACATTTTTGCGAACGACACAGGTACCGTATTCGCACAGAACTCGAAAAAAGCCTGAAAGTTTTCCGATATCCCCTGCCGCACGCTGGGGCATAGACATTGCCATAAGTTGTGCGACACGCATTACCATTGCTGATAAGGGAGGTAGACAACAATGTTGTGGACGATATTTGTCATTCTCTTGGTGCTATGGCTGGTGGGACTCGTAAGCAGTTACACGTTAGGTGGCTTTATCCACTTGTTACTGGTCCTTGCTATCGTTGTCCTGGTAATTAATCTACTGACGGGACGGCGCACCGTTTAGATCGGATGGTCAGCAATACTCAAGACCTGATTTGCAACGACGAGGCGTCACCCGCGTCAGCGAGTTGGATTATCCTCAACCATCCGGCCCACGCGGATGCCACTGACCTCGGTCACTTTCCCACACTGAGGAGTACGCATTTAAACATGCAAAAAGGCGCAGCTTCTGTTGAAGCTGCGCCTCATTAGTTTGCCGGCAGCAGTCCGCGTTGGAATTAGAATTCCAATCTTCCGGCGAATTGAATCACACGCGCGGGCGAGCCCGCCGGTGACGTTCCCAACAGTCGCCCGAACGTCGTCGAGTTAATGTTGGCCTGCACGTACTGAGCGTTAACTGCAGTGAACGCAAAGTTGG
>DATFRK010000946.1:0-5500 GCA_035263325.1 Pyrinomonadaceae bacterium
CCGCTACCTTGGCACGGTGCGCTCAGGAGAGCCTTTTCTGGTGTTTGCCCGCCTGGATCCCTATGAACAGGCAGAACTGTCGGGAAAGGGAACTGCTGCTACTAACGCTCCCCCTAAGAAAACCGAACCGTCGCCTCCGGCCTCTGATCCTAAATCGAACACGCGTACGCGTCGCGTGGTGCCTTAAGCATCGTACTTACGACAGCCCTCACGAGGCTGACAGGACCAAGCTAAAGTTAGGCCAAGCTCTGTCCTACAAAGCTGTCGCAGGACCAAAAAAGGACCAAAAGATCTGGACGAACCATAGCTTGAGTGGTATCTTCTGGAACCAGCCGAAAAAAGCACAGTTTCGTGGCAAACTGACGCTAAATGTTTGTTGACAGGTGGCTTGTATTAGTGTAATAAATGCCATGTGTTAACGCCTTAGCGGGCCATGTTTTAGGGGCATTAAAGAGCTTCGTACGGCGAACAACAAACTCTCTTAATGCACTTGGACAACCACGACTTGTTCGGCCGTCGCGGCACGCAATTAAGATTTTCTGTTTCACTATACGGGAGGAAAGTTAATGATTAGCAAAACTTGGAGCCGCAATTCCATCGCGCTCTTGGTGGCGGTTGCCGTTTGGAGTGTTTACTCCATGGTGGTCCTGGCAGCCCCGGGAACCAAGGCGTCAGGTGAATTAACGGTCACCGGACAAGTCACCGTGAATGGCCAAAAGGTGATCTCCGGCGGCACTTTGTTTTCCGACTCGGTAATCAGCACCGCGGATCAGAGCAACGCTTCAGTTAGCATTAGCAAGATGGGTCGCGTAGAGTTGGCGCCAAACAGCAACCTGCGACTTAGCTTCGCGAACAATAGCTTGATTGCTATGCTCGAAACCGGCAGCGCACAGATTTCTACGCTCGCCGGCGTCACCGTGAATCTGACCACCAAAGATGGCACCGTGGTTGTTGATGGAAAGCAGGCCACCACGTTCACCGCGAACACATTCCGCGGTCGCACGTCCATCTCAACTCAATCAGGATTGGCTGAGCTTCACTCAGGTAGCACCGTTAAGCAGATTGCCGCTGGCGAGAGCGCAATGGCTGGCACGCCGATGCCCGCCGATGACGACCACGGCATGAGCGGTGGTGCGCTTGCTGTCTTGTTGCTCGCCGTGGGTGGTGCGGTGGCTGCCGTGATTTGGGCTGCAACTCACAATAACGACATCAATCTGGGCAATGGTCCAGTGATTGTCGTTAGCCCAACGAAGTAAGCTGGGTATTGAGTCAGTTCAATAAACACTGTGGCGCTGGCTTCAGTGCTACGGTCACGTAAATGAAACCTTGCGGGTCACGCGACGAAGAGTCGTGCTTGACCCGCAAGGTTTTGAGTGTAAGGAACTCTAAGATTCAGATTCTGTAGGTCACGAGTTAATGCATATTGCAGTAATTGGTACGGGATATGTTGGTCTGGTAACGGGTGCCTGTTTCGCTGAGTTCGGCGTCGATGTTACCTGCGTAGATGTTGACCACGAAAAAATTCAGCGGCTACTCGATGGTGTCATGCCGATCTACGAACCCGGGTTGGAGCACCTAGTAGCCAAGAACGTGCAAGCGGGACGCCTCCACTTCACTACCGACGTGCAACAGGCTATCGAGCACGCCCTGGTCATCTTCCTGGCAGTGGGCACACCACCTAAACCTGATGGCAGTCCGGACATGAGTTTTGTCGAGGCCGCCGCAGCCTCGGTCGCCGACTACATGAATGGCTATAAAGTCGTTGTCACAAAATCGACGGTGCCGATTGGAACTGGCGAGCGTATTCGCCGTTTAATCTCAGAACGGAAGAAATCCCGCGCGAATTTCGGCGTTGTTTCCAATCCGGAGTTCTTGCGCGAGGGCGCAGCCATCAATGACTTTATGCGCCCGGATCGAGTAGTAATCGGCAGTCGGGATGAAGAAGCCATTGCCATAATGAGGGATCTCTACCGGCCTCTTTACCTGATTGAGGCGCCCTTTGTGATTACGTCGCTGGAAGCGGCCGAACTCACCAAGTACGCCGCCAACGCGTTCCTCGCAACTAAAGTCTCATTTATTAATGAGATCGCCAATCTTTGTGAACGCATCGGCTGTGATGTCCACGACGTTGCTCGAGGTATGGGTATGGACAAGCGCATCGGCAGCAAGTTTCTCCATCCTGGCCCAGGCTTCGGTGGTTCATGCTTCCCGAAGGACACGCGGGCTCTTTCTTCCGTCGCCAGGCAATTCAACTCTGAATCGTTGATTGTGGACGCGGTGATTGAAGTCAATCAGCGACAACGTCAGGCAATGTTAACGAAGATTGGGAAGTTGGTGGGCCAACTCAAAGGCACGAACGTCGCAGTACTCGGGCTGTCTTTCAAGCCAGAGACTGACGACATGAGAGAGGCGCCCTCCATTGATATTATTCGTGGTCTGCTCGAAGCGGGGGCCAACATACGAGCTTATGATCCGGTAGCCAAAAATGAAGCAAGCAAATTGTTACCGGATCTGAATTATGCTGACGACGAGTATTCGGCCGTGACCGACGCTGATGTGCTAGTCTTCGTTACCGAGTGGAATCAATTTCGGGCACTCGACATGTCTCGAGTTCGCAGTTTGATGCGAAACCCCAGAATCGCCGACCTGCGAAATATCTGTGAACCTGAGGATATGCGAGAATTAGGTTTCGAGTATGTTGGTGTTGGTAGATGACCTTATTGCTTAGCTCCAAAAAACTTCACTTTTAGTCTCCCAAAAACAAAATGTCCTTATCTGGAATCGTACTTGTAACCGGCGGCGCAGGTTTTATCGGATCTCACATCGCTGCTGCGCTGGCCTCGAGCGGGGCCCGCGTGCGTATTCTTGATGACCTTTCGACTGGTCATCGAGAAAACCTCGAAGAGATTGGTGGCGACGTCGACTTTACTCAAGGCAGCGTTGCCGACGTTGACGTCCTCAAGAAAGTGCTCGATGGAGTCGAGCTTGTTTTTCACGAGGCCGCAATTCCATCCGTCCCTCGCTCAGTCGAAAACCCGCTCGATTCGCACATTGCCTCGGTTGACGGCACCTTTTCGCTCCTGCTGGCTGCGCGTGATTGCAAGGTCAGAAGAGTCATCTACGCCGCTTCAAGTTCGGCGTACGGGGACCAGCCCACCTTGCCGAAACGCGAGGACATGTTGCCCGATCCGTTGTCGCCATACGCGGTCGCCAAGTTGGTTGGCGAGTACTACTGTCAGGTTTTCGCTCGGGTGTATGGACTGGAGACCCTGTCGCTGCGTTACTTCAATGTCTTTGGCCCACGACAAGATCCGGGCTCGCAGTACTCCGGCGTCGTCTCACGTTTTATCAGTTCACTGCTTTCCGACCAGACTCCGGTGATATTCGGAGATGGCGAACAGTCTCGAGACTTTACTTACATTGAAAATGTCGTCTCGGCCAATCTCAAAGCAGCTGAAGCTAAGAGCGGTTTCGGGCGGGTCATTAATATCGCAAATGGTGAACGCGTCACGCTGAACCAACTGCTCGCCGAATTGAAGGACCTGACCGGCCACCCGGCAGTACAAGCCGAATACCGCGACACACGGGTGGGTGATGTCCGTCACAGCCTGGCGGATGTTTCGGCGGCCCGGGAATTGCTCGGTTACGCGCCCATTGTTGGTCTGCGTGAAGGGTTGGAAAAGACGATTGATTGGTGGAAGGGAAGTCGCTTTTCAAGAGTCTAGCCGGCAGCTTCCGCCTGACCTCGGCCCAGCTCAACCATCTGTTTCAAGCTCTCACGATAAGGCGCTCGCGCCACTCCCTTGTCTGTAATAATCGCGCTGATCAAGTGATTCGGTGTGACATCGAAGGCCGGATTATGTACTGCTACACCGTCCGGGGCCAACTGGTGTTCTTTGATGTGCGTGACCTCTTTAGAGTCGCGTTCTTCGATAGGAATCTCATCGCCGGAAGCTAGCGTGAGATCAAGTGTGGTAATCGGCGCCGCCACATAGAAGGGAACGTCGTGTTCCTTAGCTAGCACTGCGACCATGTAAGTACCAATCTTATTGGCCGTATCTCCGTTAGCCGCGATACGATCAGCTCCGACCACGACAGCATCAACCTTCCCGCTCTTCATTACGTGGCCCGCCATGTTATCGGTAATAACTGTGACTGGGATGTCATCTTTAGCGAGTTCCCAGGCGGTGAGCCGCAACCCTTGCAAAAACGGTCTCGTTTCATCCGCAATAACCGCCACTTTTTTTCCTGCGTCCCTGGCTCCGCGAATAACTCCAAGGGCTGTGCCATAGTCTCCGGCAGTGGCGAGGGCTCCGGCGTTGCAGTGAGTGAGTACGGTCGCTCCGTCAGGAATCAGTGGTCCTCCATGAAAACCGATAGCGCGGTTCGCCTCCATGTCCTCCTGGAAGATGGCCAGGGCCTCGGCAACGAGTCGCTGCTTCACTTCTTCCACATTGTCGTTGTGAGCCTTCTCTCTCTTGAAAGCATTGCGCATTCGTTCGATTGCCCAAAACAGGTTGACAGCAGTCGGGCGAGTCTTGCCCATCACGTCGCAGATATACTCAAGATCGTCTTCCAGATCCGCGACCGACGTGCCCACTGATTGAGTGGCGCCCAGCGCTATGCCCATTGCTGCCGAGACACCAATCGCCGGCGCACCACGTACGACCATTTTTTTGATCGCGTCCGCGACTTCATCGTAAGAACGCAACATCAGGTAGGTTTCTTCTGACGGTAGCAAGCGCTGGTCCAGCATCTTCACACCGTCCCTGGTCCATTCAACTGTCTTGATCATTAGTTTCTGCTGTCCTGGAATTTTGGAATTGGTTGCATATTACTGGACTGATGGTACTCAAGCAAAGCAAGCGATGACTTCAGAACCTGGCCCTCGTTTGACACTCAACTTAAGCGCGTGTTAGTGTCCGCCCCGATAAAGAAAAACTTCGTTCTTTCTACGTAATTGTCTGGGTGCCCCGCCGCGGCGGGGAGAATAGGGAAGCGGGTGAAACTCCCGCGCGGTCGCGCCACTGTAAGAGAAGTCATTTCTCAAGCCAGGAGACCTGCCCAGGATGTTTGGAGCCGTTCAGAACACTCGCGCAAAGGTGTTCGGGCCGCCGGGACTCTTCCCACGCAGTCTCGCTGATGCCTGTTTCCTTTGCCGAAACGGAGGTTGGCGGGACTTCTTGCTTTCACTACAGAAAATTAGCAACTTCACCCTGGGTCTAGTTGCCGCCGCTGCTCTAGTCTTCTCTGCCTGCGGAGGAGCAAGGCAACAGTCGGTTGCCTCGGCTCCGAGCAGAGTACTGACTGACGATGGCGGTAGGCGAGTCTCCTTGCCGGCCCGCGTTGAGCGAGTGATATCGCTGGCTCCGAATCTCACGGAAATTGTTTTTGCAGTAGACGGAGGAGATCGTCTAGTCGGAGACACGGACTACTGCGACTATCCGGAAGCTGCTAAGCAAGTTGCAAAGGTCGGCGACACGCTGAACCCCAGTCTCGA
>DATFRK010000947.1:0-5758 GCA_035263325.1 Pyrinomonadaceae bacterium
TCGTATAATCGAGCGACTTCTCCTCCGATTCAGTGGTCTCCTGGTCAGAGGTCACCGCCGTGCCGGTCTTTTCGTCGCCGCTCTGGGTGCTTCCTTCGCCAGCGTCCTGCTTCGTCGAGCCCATTTGACTCTCCTTTCGTCGTCTGGATCGAAGGCTATTCTCACACAGAGACCCGGAATCATCCTGCCCCCGTTCCTGTTATCCTGGCGGGAGATCTTCCGCCCGTTTTGCGCCATAATAACGCTATGCCACTCGCCACCTTCCACCCCGCCGTTGCCTCCTGGTTCGAGAAGCGCTTCGGCTCGCCGACCGAGCCGCAGGCGCGCGCCTGGCCCGAGATCCGGGCCGGCCGCCACACCCTGATCGCCGCCCCCACCGGTTCGGGAAAAACGCTCGCTGCATTTCTTTCCGCAATTGACGACCTGGTCCGCCTGGGCGTCGCCGGTAAACTCGACGATACCACCCACGTTATCTACGTCTCACCTTTAAAAGCGCTCAGCAACGACGTGCAGCGCAACCTGCAGCTTCCCCTGGAGGGAATTCAGGCCGAGTTGCAAGCGCTTGGTTTACCGGAAGTCAATATTCGTACGCTCGTGCGCACCGGCGACACTCCTGCGGCTGAACGCACCGCAATGACGAAGCGGCCGCCCCATGTCGTTGTTACCACACCTGAGTCGTTATACATCCTGCTCACCAGCGAAGGTGGTCGGCGCATGCTGGAGACGGCGCGCACCCTCATCGTTGACGAAATTCACGCTGTAGTGGGTGATAAGCGTGGTTCACACCTGGCACTTTCTATCGAACGTTTAGAACAACTGGTCCGTGACCACGCTCTTACAACTGGCGGTTCATCGTTGGTGCGAATCGGACTCTCCGCTACGCAGAGACCGATCGAGGAAGTAGCAAGGTATCTTGTCGGCGCCGCCAATCTGAACCCGGATAACAAGCCTGACTGCACGATTATCGACAGTGGTCACGCGCGTCGCCTTGACCTGGCCATTGAGTTGACTGAATCACCCCTGCAAGCCGTGATGTCGGGTGAAGTTTGGGACGAAGTTTATGACCGACTGGCGCAACTGATTCGCGAACACAAGACGACGCTTGTCTTTGTTAACACGCGTCGCCTGGCTGAACGGGTCGCGCGTCACCTGGGGGAGCGCATTGGCGATGAAAACATTGCTGCTCATCATGGCAGCCTGGCCCGGGAACAGCGACTGGCAGCCGAGCAGCGATTAAAAGCCGGTGAGTTGAGCGCGTTGGTCGCCACTGCTTCGTTGGAACTGGGCATCGACATTGGCGACGTTAATCTCGTTTGCCAATTAGGTACGACGCGCTCCATTGCCAGTTTCCTGCAACGTGTCGGGCGTTCCAATCATACAGTCGCCGGTTTTCCGAAAGGGCGAATCTTCCCGCTCTCTCGTGACGAATTGGTCGAATGTGCGGCCATCGTCGATGCGGTGCGCCGGGGTGAACTCGATCATCTCGAAATACCGGAACAGCCGTTAGACATCCTGGCCCAACAGATCGTAGCGGCGGTGGCGGCCGAAGAGTGGACTGAGACTGAACTGTTTCAGATGATCCGGCGCGCCTATCCCTATCGCAAGTTGGAACGCGAACAGTTTGATGGCGTCGTGCGCATGCTGGCCGAAGGTTTTGCGACGAAGCGAGGCCGGCGCAGCACGTATTTGCATCACGACGCGGTTAACCAACGTTTGCGCGGCAGACGAGGAGCTCGCCTGGCCGCCATCACTTCGGGCGGAGCGATTCCAGACACGGCCGACTACGCGGTCGTACTCGAACCAAGCGGATTGGTTATCGGCACAGTCAACGAAGATTTCGCAATTGAGAGTTTGCAGGGCGACATTTTTCAACTGGGCAATACATCGTGGCGAGTGTTGCGAGTTGAGCAAGGCAAAGTGCGCGTTGAGGACGCGCATGGACAACCGCCGTCAATTCCTTTCTGGCTGGGCGAGGCGCCTGCGCGAACGCAGGAGCTTTCTGAGTCCGTCTCACGCCTGCGGGAAGAAGTTGCTGGACGTCTCGAGATGATTCCGGTTGAAGGCAACGAAGGCGACGAGTCGGAGGAAAAACTGTCACAGCCTCAGGTCAAGCTCGACTCCTCAGTTGCGTGGTTGACTGACGAAGTCGGCGTTTCACGTTCTGCCGCGGAACAGATTGTTGAGTACCTCGCCGGCGCCAAGATCGTCCTGGGAGTGATGCCGTCGCAACAGAATCTGGTGCTCGAGCGATTCTTCGATGATAGCGGCAGCATGCAACTCGTGCTGCACTCGCCCTTTGGCAGCCGCATCAATCGCGCCTGGGGACTGGCGTTGCGCAAACGTTTCTGCCGCAAGTTCAACTTCGAGCTACAGGCGGCGGCGACCGAAGATGCGATCGTCCTATCGCTTGGGCCAACGCACAGTTTTCCACTTGACGAAGTCTTTCATTATTTGAACTCCAAGACAGTGCGGCAGCTTTTGTGCCAGGCGTTGCTGGACGCGCCCATGTGGAATATTCGCTGGCGCTGGAATGTCACTCGTTCACTCGCAGTCTTGCGGCGACGGGGCGGAAAGAAGATTCCCGCCCAGTTGCAGCGCATGGACGCCGAGGATCTGTTGACTGCGATTTTCCCGGATCAAGTGGCTTGTGCGGAAAACTTAACGGGCGAAAGAGAAATTCCCGCGCATCCACTGGTGGACCAGACCGTGCGCGACTGTCTGGAAGAAGCGATGGACATTGACGGACTGGAGCGACTGCTTACTTCCATCGAGCGGAACGAAAGAAATCTCTTTGCCCGTGACGTGATCGAAGCTTCGCCGCTTTCCCAGGAGATACTCAACGCCCGGCCGTATGCGTATTTGGACGACGCGCCACTCGAGGAACGGCGTACTCGCGCCGTCTACCAGCGTCGTTGGTTGGATCCGCAGACTGCAAGCGACATGGGCAAGTTGGACCAGGCGGCGATTGATCGGGTGCGCAGTGAGGTGTGGCCTGAGCCGAGAAATGCAGATGAATTGCACGACGCTCTGGTGGAGTTAGGATTTGTCACCGCCAGTGAAGGCGTCGAGTGGGGCGAGTTTTTTGAGGAATTGAAGAGTGAGCGACGAGCAGCGCTGCTGACTGGGAGCGCGGACGGCTCGTCCGCATTACCTCCCAATGACCCAATCCAGAGGGCGGACGAGCCGTCCGCGCTCCCGGTAAGGTGGGTCGCCGCTGAACGTTTGCCTCAGATCGGTGTGGTGTATTCCTCAGCTCTGTTGGAGCCACCGATAGCTGCGCCGGAAAGTGTGGCCCGAACGGTCTGGTCGTTTGAGGATGCGTTGGTGGAGCTCGTGCGCGGACGCCTGGAAGGCTTGGGACCGGTAACAGTCGCGGACCTGATGACGTCGTTCGGCCTCAACAAACTGGAGATTGAGACTGCGTTACTCAAACTCGAAATGGAAGGGTTTGTGATTCGCGGTCAGTTTTCACCCGGAGGCAGCGAGACCGAATGGTGTGCCCGGAGGCTGTTGGCGCGCATTCACAGCTACACTCTCAATCGTCTGCGCCAGGAGATTGAGCCGGTTTCCAGTGCTGACTTCATCCGCTTCCTTTTGGCCTGGCAGAAAGTTGCTCCCGATCATCAAATGGAAGGTCCCGAAAGTCTGCGCGGCATCATTGAGCAACTGGAAGGCTTTGAAGCTCCGGCGGCTGCCTGGGAAGGTGAACTATTGCCAGCTCGAATGCTGGAATACGATCCGGCCTGGCTCGATGCATTGTGTCTGTCCGGTGAAGTTGTTTGGGCTAGATTGACGTCACCAGCGCGGTCGAATGCCACCAATGGAGCGGAGAAGTCTCGCGGTGCGGCGCCGGTGCGAAACACACCCATTGCACTCTTGCGCCGGAAGAACTTTAGTAGCTGGAGCGCAGTGTTTCCCCAACCGGCCCCAGTTGAGAACGGATTTTCCACTACCACCCAGGTGGTCCATGACTATCTCGCAACGCGAGGAGCGTCGTTCTTCAGTGACATTGTTGAGGGGACGAAATTGTTGCGTAGTCAGGTGGAGGAAGCGTTGGCGGAGTTAGTCGCAAATGGCGTAGTGGTCTCGGACAGTTTTACTGGTCTGCGCGCCTTGCTGACACCGGGCAGCAGAAAGACGCAGGCGGCAGCCAGACGGAAACAGCGTCAACCCGTTTATGAGATGGCCAGTGCCGGGCGCTGGTCGATATTGCAACGGAGTCAGGTTCCCGAAGAGACTGCGAGATCTTTCAATAATCCGGTCGACCCGGAGATCTCCGAAGAGGTCGCCCGTATTTTACTGAAGCGTTATGGTGTGGTGTTCAAACGATTGTTGGAACGTGAAGGCATTGCCTTGCCGTGGCGTGTGCTGCTGCGCATTTATCACCGCCTGGAAGCGCGCGGCGAAATTCGTGGTGGTCGATTTGTCGCCGGCATTTCGGGGGAACAGTTTGCGTTGCCCGAGGCAGTCGGCATGTTGCGTTCGATCAGGCGGGAAGGACAGAAGGAGAGTTTGATTTCCGTGAGTGCCGCGGATCCCCTGAACCTGGTAGGAATCATCACGCCGGGGAATCGCCTTACTGCCCACACCAGTAACCGGGTGCTTTATCAAGATGGCCTGCCGATCGCTGTGTTGGAGGCAAATGAGACGCGATTCCTGGTAGAGATGAGTCGGGCCTTGGAGTGGAAGGCTAAGGCAGCGCTGATGAGGAAGGCGACGCCCCCACAGTTGAGATCTTATCTCAGGCGACCTGCGTGATAGGCTATTCAGGTTTTGGCCTTCGGCCTTCGGCCTTTGGTCTTCGGTCTTTGACCTTTGTTCTTTGGGATCTCAATTTTCTAGATAATTTAGATCCCCAAATCTAACAGCCCAAACGCACTACAGATCTGGCGGCTCGCCAAGACTGCAAAGAACAAAGCACAAAGATCAAAGTTCGAAGACCCAAGACCCAGCCATGCCCAACTCGAATAGTTTGCGCACGATATCGTGTCACTCCGAGCGTAATCCCTTCTGATCCCCGAAAAAATCCCGAGATTTCTTAACTTCTTGTCTGGGGCATACCATTTGCCATGCCCAATGCGAGAGGGGGTAAGTTTCGAAACATGAAATCACTTTACTCGAGTAAAAAGGTTACTGGCTTTTTCCTCGGACTGCTGTTCGTCGTTGGTGTTATCGCCGTATCGGGCAGCACGGCTCAGGCGCAAAATGGTTATCCCGGCTATCCGGGTTATCCGGGCGGCTACGGTCGCGATCGCGATCGAGATTATCGTCGCGATGATCGCTATGGTCGCTATGGCAACTACGACGAAGCTCGTCAACGTGGTTACAGCTATGGCTTGAACGTCGGTTCTTCGGACGCACAACACAATAGGAACTTCGACCCGCAACGGTCGCACTACTACAAGGATGCTGCCGATGGTTACCGGAATGGAGATCGGAGACAGTATCAGTCGATCTTCCGCCAGGCGTTTGTGCAAGGGTACCGTGAAGGCTACCAGCGCTCCGGCTACAATCGTGGTCGAAACGGCAATGGTAGATACGGAAACGGCAGATACAACAATGGCCGTTGGTGGCCCTTCTAAGCAATAGCCAGCAACCATAAAAGCTAATGCCGCGACTCTTTCGGGTCGCGGCATTTTTACTGTCCGCAGATTACCGCATCCACAGATTACGCAGATTACACTGATTCTTTTCGGTCACCAGGGCGAGAACATCTCTCCCCTTGTTAAAAAAAATCTGTGTAATCTGCGTAATCTGT
>DATFRK010000948.1:0-13189 GCA_035263325.1 Pyrinomonadaceae bacterium
ACGTAAGCCGAAAAATCTTTTGTTACGTGGTGAAAAAACATTCTGAGACTCCGCTAAAACTTCCCTCTAATCGCCGAGAGCGGTCTGATTTTTCAAGTACGACAATCGCTTTGCCAGTTGACTGTGACCCCGATTTAGCCGCGAGGCAACCGTGCCTTTTGAACAATTGAGTACTGTCGCGATCTCCTCATACGACAATCCCTCGATGTACTTGAGCAGAATAGGCAATCGGAACTTGGGTTTCAGCTCCCCTATTGCCGCCTGCACCGCTTCGGAAATCTCGAGTCTGGCAAACTGCTTTTCCTGCGGTTTCCGCCCACTCACATCACTCATTACTAAAGTCTCTCCGAGGGGCAACAATCGTTTGCGGCGGCGCCGTTCATCTGTACAAGCATTGACGACGAGTCGGTACAGCCAGGTCGTAAACTCCGACTCGCCGCGGAACTGCCCGATGGCACTGAAGAGCTTCAAAAAGATCTGTTGGGTAACGTCGTCCGCAGCGGATTTGTCGCCGCCAAATGAATAGACGGCCAGGGAGAAGACCTTGTCTTTGTAAGCTTCAAATAGCAGCCGAAAGGCGTCACGGTCACCTTGCTGGCAGTCCGCAATTACGCGCCTATCAATCGTCTGTTCGGCCATTACCGCGCGCTGCTCCATTTGCTCCCCCGAAGGTCAAGACAGTCCTTAGACGTCGGAGAGGTCCAGTTTCTTCCGCATTCTATCTGGATTTAGCCAATAAAGAACCCGGAGCGGCAGCGGGGGGTAGTTACGGTCAACTCAATGGAGGAAGTACCGGGGTGGGTGGGTGCTAGCGAAACTACACTGCAGCGTGAGTGTCCTGATCGCCTGCCTGCTGGGGATTATCCTCCAGCTCAAAGCCTCGCTGGCGATGCACGGTACCGTCTGATTCAAATATATAAGCTGACGGCGCCTCGCGCATGATGATGTCCTGTAAGCGCATCAGACCATATAGCAATGCTTCCGGTCGCGGTGGACAACCGGGAATGTAAACATCCACCGGGATGCAGCGATCAACCCCCTGCATCGTTGAATAGGAGTCGAAAGGACCACCGGTTGAGGCGCATGCTCCCATCGCAATCGCCCACTTTGGCTCCGGCATCTGGTCGTACACGCGGCGCACGACTGGTCCCATCTTTAACGTTACGGTGCCGGCAATAATGATTAGGTCGCTCTGTCGCGGACTGGGGCGAAACACTCCAGCACCGAACCGATCGATATCAAAACGTCCGGCGCCGGTGGCAATCATTTCGATGGCACAACACGCCAGGCCAAAAGTCATGGGCCAAAGAGCGGACTTGCGGGCCCAATTGACAATCGGTGCGCCAATATCGACTGTCTTCGCCCCGACAGTCCGCCGCAGGGAATTCATGAGGGAATCGAATCGAGTTAGGACAAATCCTTCTTGGTGTTCAGCCATAACGTGACTTTAGATTTTTGAATTTTGATTTTCGATTGGTGTGTCGTTGTCTGCTGTTTTCTTTGGGTCAACTGGAGTCAAGACCTATCCGCTACCACTTGATGGCGCTGACTGCTGTTCTTCGAAGACAAATCAAAAATCAGCAACCAAAAAACGAAAATGTCTCAGGCCCATTCGAGGGCGCCTTTGCGCCAGGCGTAGTAATAACCAACCACGAGGATCGCAATGAACACAAACATCTCAATCAACGCGAACTTCGTAAACGAGAAATCATCTCCCATAAAAATGATTGCCCACGGCAGCAGGAAAATTGTTTCTACGTCGAAAATCAGGAACAACATGGCCACGATGTAATAGCGAACCGTGAACCGATCGTGAGCTTCGGTGGTTGGATCGATGCCACACTCGTACGGCCGCATCTTGGCCTTTTCATACTTAACCGGTCTGAGAAATCTGCCGAGAACTATCGGTAGCACCGGGAACACGATGGCTACGGCAAAGAAAATCATCACCGGCCAGTAAGCTGTAATGGGACTCCCGATGGTTGGTACGGTGGTGGTCGTTACTGCCTGAAGAAGCATTGTCCTCTTTTTGCAGAATCGCCGGAAGGTTTTCTGAAACGAGAAAATAGTAAGGGTCGCGAAAGCCTGTTGTCAACGCACTAAATTTCAAAGTTATTGTTTTGCTTCCAGCCTTCGCGCCATATTGCCTTTGCTTTAGCTTTCTTGCCTCCGTAAACCTTACCCGACATCCCGACTTAGAATTCAGTTGTTTCGGGTGAATTCATCAGTGATGAGCGCTACAGCAGAGGACGCTCAGCACAATATCTATCAATTACCGATTGAATTCGTGGGCAGAGTTCCGCTCTACGATTGGCTATGGCAATTGAGTGTCCGACTGCCCGATCAACTCACGAACGCCGGAATCGTAAATACTGAGTATCAACGTAGGTACCAGCTACAGCAATAAGGTCCTGGTTTCCATTCGCCAGTGAGAGAGACCGACCTTCCTGTCAGACAACCACAAACCATTTCATTCCGCTGAGTGACAGCCAAACACCAGCTGGAGCTCGCCTGTATCCATCAATCAGCGTGGACCAGCCGCTGGTCTCACCTCATCCGCGAAAGGTCCAACGCACACTGGAAGGATTTCTATTCACATCAATGTAACTTGCTAGTAAGCTCGAATTAAGGCTGAGCGGCGTATGCTTACGGCACTCTTAACATAAGAAATCCAACTAGACATTCGGAGAAAGAAATCATGAAGGTGTGTGGTAACAACGAACAACCTCGTATCCTTTGGTTCTGCCTGAGCGTTGTCAGCCTGATGTTTTGTGTCACGACGTCACGCGCCCAGGAACTGATCAAGAACTCTACCGATGGACCAACAGCTCGGCCGGATCCAGCGATTGCCGAGCGCGTGAAAGTGCTGGAGGGAGAACTGGAACGCACAAATCTCAAGCTTGATCAGTTGCAAAAGACTATCGGCGCCCAGCAGCAAACAATTGAAGCGTTACTGGCAACCATCTCGGCAGCCAGGAACGATACTGCGAGCGCCGCTCAACGAACAACTGCTGGTAATCCACCAGGGATTACCGCTCAAGCAGCAACAAACACTCAACCTTTAGAGACTGGAGAGAGTGCAAAAACCTCCGACGGCACCCAGGCAGCCCAGGCACCGACCGTCGAGCAACGCCTGGCCAAGGTCGAGGGAGACGTACTGAGAGTGGGACCACTCCGCTTGAGTGGCGACTTTAGACTCCGCTACGACGGCACTTTCCGTTCGGCGAGCGAACCACCCGACCCACCGTTGGCCCATACGCAAAACTCGCGCGTGCGTTACCGGCTGCGACTTAACTTTGACACCGACCTCTATAAGACCTTGAGTTTCCACGGCCAGTTAGCGACTGGTCCAGTGAACAATCCACTGACGCTCGATCAGGATTTCACCGGCGTCAGCACGCGGCACCCCCTCTTCATCAGCGAAGCATGGATTGATTACCACCCGAAAAAGTCGATTCAACTGCAGGCGGGGAGAGTGGTGGAGATCTTTGCCGACAACTCTCGGTTCCTGTTCGACGACGACCTCCGGCTTAACGGCTTTAACGAGAAGTATGTCGCTTCGCTAAAGGAAAACTCGCTCGCAGTTTCAAGCGTGGAATTCCGGGCCGGACAGTACATTCTTACCAACCCTAATGTGGCCATAATCACGCCCAACAGTCCCTTAGCCAACGCGGGCGCGGTGGTCGGGACAATTGGTCGCTCGGCCAATCTTTTCCACCAGGGCGTGCTGGTGAATCAAACCTTCAACAAGAAGTGGAGCGACCAGGTCGGAGCAGACATCCAGCTGTACCGCAATCCAAACCAGATTCAGCTCGCCTCGACTACTGACGGTGCAACTTTGCTCGTCCAGCCAGGTCTTGGCATTGCTCTATCTGGACCACTCCCGGGAACTGGAAACGCCACCACGACGCCAGGCGGAGTGATTTACACAGCACCAGGATTTCAGGTGTTGCGATTTACCTACCGGCTGAATTATGCGGGCTTCAAACATGGGGACCGCGTCTACCCGTTAACGTTCAACGTCCAGGGTGCACGGAATGTGGCGACTGGACTAAACGAACGTGACGCAATGCTGGCAACTGCTCAGTTGGGAAGAGTAGCCAGGAAAGGTGACACTTCCTTTCTCTACGTCTTCTCGATCAAGGGTGCGAACTCATTGATCTCGCAAGTTACCGATGATGATCTGGGAACGGGATCAGGGGTCAATATTCGCACGCATCATTTTCGTTTTGACTACGGATTGGCCAGGAAGGTGACATTGCAGAGTCTGTTCTTTTTCCAGACCGCTCTGCGCAACAGCGGCCAATTCCCACACTTCTTTGTTCCGCTTGGCGCTTTTGCTCCGAGCACTTATCGCCTTCAAGAGCAGATCGTGTTCACATTCTAGCGGCAAAGATAGCCGCCTACTGGCCGAGGGAAGTAACCCGTTTGGCAAATGACTTGAGTTTTGAGTCTTTTGAATCACTGCCGGCAGGTGGACCATGAGTCGCCGTGCAATAACCGTGTGGCTCACTACCACTGGGATAGGTCATTCGGGTTTTGGCAGGACAATCAGCTCGTGCCAGTAGACCCGTGTTGGGATCAACTGTCACGGTTACTGTTTTCACTGGTTGCGCGGCCGCCTGGACTGGTTCCACGGTGGCCGCTACGCCAGGGTGTTGCTCAGCTGACGGAGTCGCTTCCGACTTACTCTTGGGGCGGGTGGTATCGGTTTCGTTCGCTTTGGTTGAGCCCGGCACCGCTGCGTCGGATCGAGCAACATTAGAGTCCACTTGTTCCGGGGCTGCTACCGAAGGTTGGTCGTGCGGCTTAATAAGAGAACGAGTGGTGTAGATAAAGACAACGAAAAAAAGCAGCACCGGCAGCGCGACCCAATGCCAGCGGAGTGGACGCGAAACTGCGCTTGACGGTCGAGCAAATGGATCCTCATCAAAGCGGGTTGACCGCGCCCGTGGGGCTGACCGTTCACTTGACGGCGGAGGTGTGGGTCGCGGCCGAGGAGTCTTGCCCGAGATCAATTGCTCGTAGGCTTCATTGATCTCTTTTAACTTCTCCTGGGCCTTTTGCTGTAGACGTGGATCGTGCGAAAAGCGATCCGGGTGCCAAACCTTCGCCAGATCGCGGTAAGCTGCCTTAAGCTCCGCGGCTGAAACTCCTGGACGCACCCCCAATAGCTCGTAACACTTATCTAACTCACTCACCTCGAGCCCCCTTAACCGAGGATCTTAGCCAACTTCGAAAGGCCTTCCACACTATGTAATAGATCAGATGGGCTCGGTACCGGTAAGCCCAGATAGCGCATAGTCACGATCACACCTAGGCCAAAGATCAGAAACGTGACCAGAGTTTTCACTAGCGCTTCAAAAGCACTACGTGTGACACCACCGGCAATACGCACCAACCGATGAAGCATAGTTGACACTCCCCCGACGAGACCGCCGGTAAACTTCTTCGTTGTAGCTGATTATTCGTCTGCGATAAGACCCCGAGTGAGGGGTTTATCTGACGTTTGAGGAATATTGGGGCTGTCGGGAAACTAAAACTTCGCCAAAACAAGCGATCCGAGAAATCGCTGCGGAGCATTATGACAAACAAGGGCTGCTATTGACAACCGACGTTTAACTTACACTTTAAACAGCGACTCGCGGCAAATGAATGGTAAATGCAGTTCCTTTCCCGAGTTCTGAAGTTACAGTCACTTCGCCGCCATGAAGTAGAGCCAGGTGCTTTACGATCGCCAGCCCGAGGCCGGTACCACCGAGATCTCGGGATCGTGCCCGATCGACTCGGTAGAAGCGCTCGAAAAGCCGTTCCAGATGCTGCGAGGGAATACCCTCACCCGTGTCCTCAACCACCAGCCGGTCGCGACTGTTACCTTCGTACCTGATCGTGACGCTGCCATTTTCACGATTAAACTTGATTCCGTTGTCGACTAGATTAGTAAGCATCTGCTCGAGTCTTCTCGTGTCTCCATAGACCCGTATATCGGCCCTGACCTGGTTTGTCAGAGTGATGCCGTGGGCTTGCGCCTTGGCGCCGAGTGAGGCAATTACGTCGTTTACAAGCGGATGCAGTTCGACGGTGGCGGAGCGTAGTTGCACGTTGCCACCTTCGATCGCGGTCAGTTCCAGGATGTCGTCGATCAGACTGTGCATTCGCGAAGCATTTTTCCTGATGATCGAAAGAAACCGCTGACTGCTTTCGCGATCCTCCATCGCTCCGTTCTCCAGTGTTTCCACAAAAGCCATTACCGCAGTTAGCGGCGTGCGCAACTCATGGGATACGTTGGAGAGAAATTCCTGGCGCACCAGTTCCAACCGCTCAGTGCGCGTAATATTAAAAAAGACGCCCAGCGCGCCGTCAGCTCCGTTTCCATTCGTGTGGCCCAACGGCAACACCCGCAGATCGTAAATCTGACGCTCTGGACCATGAATCTCCACCTTGACACTGTCACGTTGGATTCCCTTGAGCGCGTCCAGAAAGGCACTGTAGATAGCAGGATTCCGTGTCAGTTCAGTGAGACGCTGCGACTCGAGCTGCGGCGGAGAAAGATTGAACAACTTGAGCGCAGCTTTGTTCGAAGCGACGACCCGCATGTCGCTATTCACCACCAGCAGACCTTCACGCATGCTCTCAAGGGTCGCTTCGAACAGATCGCTTACGGGAAAAACTGGTCCAGCAGTTTGTTTCTCACCTGCGACATTGGCGCCACTTGATTCCTGGGATGTCCCTGACCGGCGGGACATGAAAGCAACCAGTAACCAGGCAACTGCGGCCAGGCCAATACTGACGGCCAGGTAGAAACGCGTAGTTGAAGACGGAATGATTAGGAAGGTTGAGACAAGGACCGCGCAGGCGGTCAGCAGGAGAATATTTCGCTTAGGCACAACAAATCACCTTACCTGGTACCAGCAACTTGTTGCTTTGAACAACCCACAAAGCGATAGCCGACGCCCACCACTGTTTCGATACAGTCGCCGCAGTTATCAAGTTTTTGCCGCAGGCGGCGGATGTGGACATCCAGGGTCCGCGCGTCACCATAATAGCTGTAACCCCAAACGCTATCCAACAACTGTTGGCGCGTCACCACCCGGTCGGGACTGCGCGCCAGGACGGACAAGAGCATAAATTCCTTGTTTGTGAGTTTAATCTTCGTGCCATCGCAAACCACGCGAATATCGTCGAAATCGATGAGCAGGTGATCGTCTTCATAAGTTTTGCCCATCGTCTCGTCGGCGCGTCGCATGACGGCCCTTACTCGAGCTAGCAGTTCACGCACCGAGAAGGGCTTCGTAATGTAGTCATCAGCGCCAAGGTCCAAACCTGTCACCCGATCCGATTCGGATGCTTTGGCTGTCAGCATGATAATCGGAGTTCGCCTGGTGGCCGGCTCCCGTCTCAACCTGCGACACAACTCAGTGCCACTCATCCCGGGTAACATCAGATCCAGAATTATGAGACGCGGCGGGTCACGTTCGTTGAGTGCGGCCGACAATCCCGCTTCGCCGGTGGGTGCGGTAATGGCGGCTAAGCCTTCACGCTCAAAGTTGTACTTTAAGCTTTCGGAGATGTCGGCATCGTCCTCAATAATCAGTATTGGGCGGGCCATATGAGTTAGTTGCTGTGCTCGAGAACGCTATGTTTTATGAACGCAGCTTCGGCCATGTAGACAGTCAACTCGCAGATATCCGTCACATAGTCTCCGATTCGTTCAAGATGTTTGGCCACAAAAAGGAGTCGGGCGTCCCGAGTTGCGGTAGCGGGTTCCGTCACCATCAATTCAATCAACTGATGGAAGACGTGGTTGTAGAGATCATTGATAGCCGAGTCGCTCTTAATGATTTGACGGGCAGCTATCGCGTCGCTCGACGTAAAAGCATCAAGGGCGGAGCGCAGCATGACCAGCGCATGGTCCGACATCTTCCGCAGGTTGAGTACTGATTTGAGTTCGGGTTCGTTGTTCAAATCAATCGCAGTACGCGCAATGTTGCAGGCGTGGTCAGCAATTCGCTCCAGCACCGGGGCCATCTTCGCAACCGAGATCACAAACCTCAGGTCACGGGCTGCCGGCTGGCGTAAGGCAATCATGTCGATGCACTGGCGATCGATTTCCACTTCCAGTTGATCGACTTCGTCGTCGTGATCCAGTACTTCGCGAGCGATTTCGCTATCGCGTTCTGTGAGAGCGATCATGGCCCGTTCAAGAGCCTGCTCCGCTTCTCCTCCCAGCAGTAGGACGCGGTCACGCAACGAGCCTAATTCGTCGTCGAGATGGCGGTGTGTGTCCATATTCAGTTCTTTTAGTGCTTGAGATTACTCTTTACTTTGTGCCTTTGTAACTGCTTTTGGTACTTTGTTCTTAGTCAACTACTGGCGACCGCGACAAAGCAACAAGCTCAGCGTCTAAAGCACAAAGATCAACTTCTCAACCAAATCTTCCGGTGATGTAATCCTCGGTCATCTTCTCAGTGGGTGCGGTGAACATTTTTTCGGTTGCGTTCACTTCAATAAGCTTACCCAACAGGAAGAAGGCCGTGGTATCAGAAACTCTCGCCGCCTGCTGCATGTTATGCGTGACGATTACGATCGTGTACTGTTTCTTGAGATCAAACACCAGTTCCTCGATCTTCGACGTCGCAATCGGGTCGAGCGCGGAAGCGGGTTCGTCCATCAATAGTACCTCAGGACGGATTGCCAATGCTCGCGCAATACACAGTCTTTGCTGCTGGCCACCGGACAAACTCAAGGCCGAGCTCTTGAGCCGGTCCTTCACTTCGCCCCAAAGGGCCGCGTCTTTAAGTGCTTGTTCAACCCGCCCGTGCAGCTCACTCGAGCTTTTTGTAACTCGATTTATGCGCAAACCATAAGCCACGTTCTCAAAAATCGATTTGGGAAAAGGATTCGATTTCTGAAAAACCATTCCGACTCTACGACGCAGTTCGACCACATCTGTCCCGGGTGCATAAATGTCCCGATCATCTATCATGACTTGGCCTTCTACACGCGTTGCAGGTATCACATCATTCATCCGATTGAGCGTACGCAGGAAGGTCGACTTACCACAGCCCGACGGGCCGATAAAAGCCATGACGATGCGCTCGGGAATATCCATGGAAATGCTGTGTAACGCCTGGGTCTTCCCATAAAAGAAATCCAGATTTCGTACCGCAACTTTCCAATTGGAAGATTGTGGTTCTGACGGCTGGGCGTCCGGACGTTTCGCCGGTACTTCGATTTTCGGGATAGCAGTTTGCACGGGCATGATAATTTTGTTGCATCAAAAACGTTTTCTGGTAAGAAACCGTACGATGATGTTTATACCTAGAATGAGAGTCATCAATACGAGCGTGGCTGCCCACGCTTGAGCGTGCCACTCATCATAAGGAGAGATTGCATAGTTGTAGATTTGCACTGTCAACGAGGCGATCGGTTGATTAAGATTGGTGCTAAAAAACCGGCTGCCAAAAGCTGTGAAGAGCAGCGGTGCTGTTTCGCCTGAAACGCGAGCGATGGCCAACATCGCACCCGTAGCGATTCCCGAGGCTGCTGCCGGTAAGACTACGCCAAGAATAACCCGCCACTGTGGCGCACCCAAGGCGAGCGCCCCCTCGCGCATACTGTGGGGCACGAGTTTGAGCATCTCTTCCGTAGTACGAGCGACAATCGGAATCATAATCAGAGCTAGGGCCACACCACCAGCCAATGCCGAAAAGTGCTTCATCGGTAGAACGATTAGTGTATAAACAAAGACTCCCGTCACGATCGAGGGAATTCCCGTCAACGTGTCGACGACAAACCTGACGATGCTCGAGAACTTTCCGGTTCCAACCTCGGATAAGTAGACTCCTATAGCGATCCCGATCGGTAAACCAAAGGCAGAGGATAGTGAGAGCAATACTAGTGAGCCAAGAATCGCGTTACCGATTCCTCCACCTTCACCGACGGGGCGAGGACTATCTGTCAAAAATCTAATATTCAGCGAACCGATGCCGCGGTAGGCAATGTACGCAAGGATTACAAAAAGAATCCCAACCGCCAAGAAGGTGCACAGCACCGTCAAACTAGTCATGACAGTGCTGGTGACTCGTCGAATGCGATCTGATTGTGTCAAGACAGCCATTTTAAGCGGCCCTACCAACGCCACCAGTCTTTCTCGTCACATTCCAAACCAAAAGTCTTGCTATCCCATTAACAATAAAGGTAACCAAGAAGAGAATGAGTCCCAATTCAACCAGGGCACTCAGGTAAAGATCTCCGGTGGCCTCAGTGAACTCATTCGCAATCGCCGATGCGATCGTGTAAGAGGGATCGAATAGAGAGGCGCTGATCTCGGGACGATTTCCAATGACCATTGTAACGGCCATCGTTTCGCCCAAAGCTCGACCCAGGCCGAGAATTACTGCACCAGCTATCCCTGGAGCCGCGTTGATCAGTACAACTCTGATGGTTTCCCACTTGGTTGCACCCAAAGCCAACGCAGCTTCACGTTGGGTACCCGGCACTGCGGCAAGGACGTCGCGCACTATCGCCGAGATAATCGGCGTCACCATTATCGCGAGAATGGCTCCGCCGGTGAGCAGCCCGATTCCGGTGATCGGGCCACGGAAAAACGGTGTCCAACCAAGCAATTTCTCCAGCGGTGGCCCAACATACACTCTGATAAATGGAGCAAGGACAAAGATCCCCCATACTCCATAAACCACCGAAGGAATCGCCGCCAACAACTCAACCAAAAAACCAATCGGTCGGGCAACAATTTGCGGCGCCTGTTCTACCAGGAAGATGGCGATGCCTAAAGAAAGCGGTACGCTGATTAGAAGTGCAATCAGTGATGAAAGGATGGTGCCGTAGATGAAAGGAAGCGCCCCGAATTGTTCCCTGATCGGATTCCACTGCCGACTCGTCAGAAAACCGAGACCAAACTGGCGCAAAGACAATACCGAATCTGACACCAGGGCCAGAATCATCGCGCCCACTAGCGACACAATCAGGAGAGCAGCCAGGAACATTATTCCGCGAAAGATCGCGTCCCCAGTGTTACCAGTAGGTGAAAGCGCACGGCGCCAATCCGTGCCTTTACCTCTAACTGCTCCAGCGATCTTTAGCTTGTCATCAATGTTTGCAGCACTCATCGCTTAAGTACGTCATACCCATGTTCGTTTTTCGTCACCGGGCCTAGCTCCGCAACGGTTTATTGGCCGCGGTGATGGAGTTGACTTTTCCTTCAGCGCGTTTGACGATTTCGGGCGGCAGTGGCGCGTACTGCAGGTCTTTCGCATAGCCCTCTCCATCGTGAAGGGCCCACCACAAATAATCTACAAGGGCTTTCCCTTTCGCAGCGTCTTTTTGATCCTTGTAAACCAGGAGGTAGGTATAGCTGGAAATGGGGTAAGCGTCGGCGCCTGAAGCATTCGTAATTGAAACTCGCAAATCATCAGGCGTGCTGGCAATAGCTCCGGCAGCAGCAGCTATTACGCTATCGATCGTTGGTTTGATGAAATTGCCACTCGCGTTCTTGAGCTCAGCCACCGGTAAGTTGTTCTGCACAGCATAAGCCAACTCAACGTAACCGATTGTGTTAGGCGTGTTCTTTATCTGACCAGTCACACCCTCGTTGCCTTTACCACCGATTCCCACTGGCCAACTCGGCGACACTCCCGCACCAACCTTCTCCTTCCACTCAGGGCTGACCTTGGAGAGATAGTCAGTAAACACGGCCGAGGTACCACTACTATCAGACCGATGGACCACGGTGATGTCAGTTGCGGGCAAAGTCACCCCGGGATTGTCGGCAGCAATCTTTGGGTCATTCCATTTTTTAGTTTTTCCCAGGAAGATATCGGCGATAGTCTCTGGTGAAAAACGAAGAGGCTTGGCCACTCCAGTCAGGTTATAGGTGATCACAACGGCACCGAGTACGGTTGGTACGTGCAGTATTTCTCCCGGTGCAGCCTTAAGGTCTTCATCCTTCATCGGAGCATCGGAGGCGCCGAAATCAATTGTCTGCTCTTTGATCTGCTTAATGCCGCCGCCTGATCCAATCGACTGATAATCAATCTTCACACGCGGATTAGTCTTACCATATTCACTGATCCACTTCTGATAGAGCGGGTTAGGAAAGGAGGCGCCGGCCCCCTGAAGATTAACAGCCGAGTTTGCTGGATTTGAGGCGCCTGGCCCACAAGCCGTCAAAAACACTAACAAAGCCAGCCCGGCAACCAACACAATCGAATAAGTCCTTTTCTTACGCGTATACGCGAACATAGCACTACTCCTCTGCAACTGAAGATGAACGGATCGGAGCGATGATCTCAATCTAGTGATTTAATGTTACATCGACCTGAACTTGGCCTAAACTATTAGTTAACGAACGGCTGCGGAGCTACCGAGGCGCTGACGTTAACAAGCGGTACCCAACGTTGACCATCGTTTCGATTTGCAGCCCAAAACTGGCCAGTTTTGCCCGCAAACGATAGATGTAAACGTGTAGACTCTCAGAGTTAAGAGGTTTTCCGCTGCCCCACACTGAGGTCCATAGATCCTCCGCGGTAACAATCCTGTCAGGGGTTCGGGCCAGACGTGAAAAGATTAGAAATTCCGTGCGCGGTAACTTCAGGGCATTACCACCACAGGCCACGTAGTAGTTCTTATGTTCCACCCGCAGATAGCCGTCATCGTAGACGTCATCTTCAGGAGGGTTAGTGTTCTTCTGAGCCGCGAGCGATATTTCTGTTACTGACATATTCTTGTACCCAAGTGTCTTAGCACTCATTGAAGTTGGAGGTCGTTGGCCCACTTCGCCGGACCAGCGACCCCCAAAAAGTCCCCTAGAAGTTAAGTCGAAGCGCGAACTGGATCTGACGGCTGGTGCCGAGACCAACGTCACGCACTACTGTCTGGCGCAGTAAGCCAAAAGTGCCACCGGCTGCACCCGCCGTATAAGGCTGTCCCGGCTGTACAACGTTAGAGGTACTGAAGGCGTAGAACGCGGCGCCACCGCCTGCCGGCACTGTCGGCGTCACGGTCGGAAGAGCGAGATTCAAACGTGAGCCGGGTATGTCGAAGTTAGTGTGATTGAAGATGTTGAAGATCTCAGTGCGGAATTCCAGGTTCACTGTTTCCGTAAACTTGAACCGCTTGTTGAAAATCAAATCGAGCTGGTTGAAGTTCGGTCCGTGGAGAAAGTTGC
>DATFRK010000949.1:0-10107 GCA_035263325.1 Pyrinomonadaceae bacterium
AATCGGGAACCCGTCAGCAAGTTCGATGGCCGGCTGGATAACTTCGGCCAGGGTTTTTGTGCCGAACTGGTCCAACGCCGTGACACAGGCGTCGAGCACCGCGGGAACAGTGGCTGAGAGTGGGCCAGTGGAAGGGATCAAACCAGACTTAGCGCCGGCCATGCTCGGCATGTCTAAACTTGCGCGTTGGGCTCGCGCTGAATCGGGCGCGGTGGCGGCGTTATCGCTGTTACCGGACCTCGCTCGGTTAACAAAGAACTCCCGCGTCGCCTTCATTGGCGCTTGGCCCATCCCCTCGACAACAACCACGTCTCGTCCCTTCAACTTGATGAGGATCGGAACTTCGCCACCGAAGGAGAAGTGGGAAAACTCAATCACAGATGCGGCCAGGATCGTCGCCACGCCGGCATCAACCGCGTTGCCGCCTTGCCGCATGATGCGCAAGCCGGCTTCAACTGAGAGTGGCTGCCCACCTGCGACAACGCCCCGTTTGCCACGTACTACTGGCCGGAATGTATCCGCGCTGGTGGACTGAAAGGGCACACTTGCCAGTGCTAATGCTACGAAGACGGCTATGGCAACGACACGGTTGATTGACATTGACGGTTTTACCTCGTGATTTACGTCTTGAGTGGATAGGCCGCGGAATTGTTAACCTGTTTTGGCGGACAGTCAATAGAAATCGGGTTCCATTTTGTCACCCCGAGTCCCGTGGGCGTCTCAGTTTCTGAGAAAGGATCAGACTCGGGTTGTGTCCGTGGGCCTAACCAACTGGTGCCGGCGTTTGCTTCAATCGCAGCCTGCGGTCGCCGCGGCCAAATGATTGCAGTGAATCCTCGTGCTATCTTAGCTTTGTAGAGCTTGAGATTGGGTGAGCGAACCGCCGGGTTCAGGACCTGTCAGGAAACGTTCAGGAAGGTTCTTTGGGGTTAGATGTCAGGCGTTTATCGAACAAAAAGAGAGGGCGCTGACCTCCCCCAAGACCAGCGCCCTTGCCTTTATCTCAGTTCTCCCATGGAGAATTAACGACGGGCGGATATTAGCCAACCGCTCAGGGGGGTTGGTTGCATAAGTCTTGTAAAGGCTTTGCGAGGTTGTGACAAAAGTTTCTCAAAACGTGACATTGGACCATATAACCAAAAACAGCTAGGTAAATCTACGTAGCTTTGGAGCTTTGCGACCGAATAAAGGAGAAGATTTGGCGAGCAAACCCGAAATATCACCCTACGGTTCATGGAAATCCCCGATTACGTCCGAACTGATCGTTAGTGAGTCCATCGGCCTTGGTCAGCCAAGTTTCGACCAGGACGATATCTACTGGGTGGAAAGCCGCCCGGTTGAAGGTGGCCGCAATGTGATCGTGAAGAGAGCGCGAGATGGGGCCTCGACCGATGTCAATCCGAAACCATTTAACGCCAGGACCCGTGTGCATGAGTACGGTGGTGGCGACTATAAAGTACATGAAGGCTCCGTCTACTTTTCAAACTTCCGCGACCAGCGACTCTATCGGCAAACTCCTCCCAGCGAACCGGTACCAATTACACCCGAAATGGACCTGCGCTACGCGGATGCCTGTATCAACAAAAAGGGAGAACGAATCATTTGCGTCCGGGAAGATCACACCAGGCCTGGCGTCGAAGCGACGAACACCATAGTCAGTTTGAGTCTTGAAGGAAACGACGATGGGGGATTGATTCTCGCCGCAGGTAATGATTTCTATTCTTCCCCCAAAGTGAGTCCTGATGGGAGTCAGGTGGCGTGGCTCACCTGGAATCATCCAAATATGCCCTGGGATGGATGTGAACTTTGGGTAGGTAGCTTTGCTGCTGACGGAAGTCTTACCTCGAGTAGAAAAGTTGCCGGTGGCCTCGCCGAATCAATCTTTCAACCCGAGTGGTCACCGGACGGAACTTTATACTTTGCCAGTGACAAACGAGGCTGGTGGAATCTGCACCGTCTTTCGCTGGACGGGGCGACAGAATGCCTGCTTGAGAGAAACTCCGAGTTGGGCATGCCGCAATGGGTCTTTGGCATGTCGTCATACGCATTCTTCTCAGCGGATTCCATCATCTGCAGTCATGTCGACCAGGGAGTGTCGCGGCTGACAACTTTTAATACCAGGACGGGCAAAGTAGCGGAAATCAATTCTTCACTCACTGATATCCAATATCTGCGGGCGGCAAACGGATACGCCGTTTTTCGCGCTGCTTCACCAACAACCGCGGCTGCAATCGTTCGCTTGCAAGTCGAGAGCGGTACTTTTGAAACTTTGCGCCGGTCAAACAACCTGGATCTTGATGCCTCATACTTTTCAGTGCCGCAGGCAATTGAATTTCCCACCGGGGAAGGTCTAACCGCGCACGCGTTCTTCTATCCCCCAAGAAACCCGGACTACCAGGCGCCAGCCAACGAATTGCCGCCCTTGATCGTTAAGAGTCATGGTGGACCAACTGCGGCAGTGACGACCGCCCAGAGTCTGTCCATTCAATACTGGACCAGCAGGGGTTTTGCGGTCCTGGACGTTAACTACGGCGGCAGCTCGGGCTATGGCAGAGAGTATCGGGAGCGATTGAAGGATAAATGGGGCATCGTGGATGTGGATGACTGCGTGAACGGAGCGCGCTACCTGGTCCAACGCGGCGTGGTGGATGGCGCGCGGCTGGTGATCACAGGTGGTAGCGCGGGAGGCTATACCACCCTTTGCGCGCTAACGTTTCGCGATGCTTTCAAGGGAGGCGCCAGCCATTTCGGTGTCAGCGATGCGGAGGCGCTGGCGCGTGACACGCACAAATTCGAGTCGCGCTACCTGGACGGTTTACTGGGCCCATATCCTGAGCGACGAGATATCTATTACGAACGATCGCCAATCAACTTCCCGGAGAAGCTTTCGTGCCCGGTAATTTTCTTTCAGGGGTTGGAAGACAAAGTGGTGCCGCCGGACCAGGCCGAAAAGATGGTGGAAGCTATTCGGGTCAAAGGCATTCCGGTGGCGTACGTTGCCTTTGAGGGTGAGCAGCACGGATTCAGGCAGGCAAAGAACATCAAACGCGCACTTGATGGGGAACTCTATTTCTATTCACGGATTTTCGGCTTTGAACTCGGGGACCCCGTGACGCCTGTGGAGATTGAGAACTTGAAATAGAACCCGTCGCTGCCGCTCCGGGTTCTCTAGTTGCGAATGGGGTTATCTGCCACCGTCGCCGGACCGCCTGCGTGATCAGCTCCGCGAAGGACGTTGCTCTGGTCGATGAAATAGGACGTCTTGCCCGTTTTACCGTATTCGATCGGGACGGCAGTGACTTCGAAATTGTCGCCGGTGATCATCACCTCAATCTTGTAACCATGATCCTCAACGGCATCCTTTGTGATGCGGCCTTCCTTGATTAACTGCTCCAACGTCGCGAAGCTCCCGCCTTTATCGGTCTTGAATTGTGTTTCGGCATTGGCGATCCAATATAGCGTGCCAATAGTTGTACGTTCGTTTCCGACCGTAGCTGGCTGGTTAGTTTCGGCCGAGAGTCCTGCGATGGCCATCAGTGCCAGATTCTTCGGTATATGCACCTCATGTAATGGGCCCATACCCTCGTTGGAAAGGGAATAGGTAATTGGCTCTGCGATACTGCCAAGTCGAGTAAGGAATTCCCTCGTCTGTTCACTCATCAAGGCGCTCGGTTCAGTGGCCCATGAGCTGTAGTTCTCCATCAGGGCCGGTGAAACGTAAACCTGGCCCTGCAACTGTTTTGGTTGCCAACGAGTGTAGTTCCGGAAGCGAGTTTCGGAACTGAGTGTGTCGTGTTTCAGGTAAGCATCCACTACATGGCGAATTTCCTTGACGTCGGGAGACAGGACCAGGAAGTTGCCCACAAACGCGTAGGCAAAAGCGTCCACGTAGGAGACTATCTCCGTATCTTCGCGACGTTCGGTCTGCGCTAACGAACTCGCTCCCTTGAACCCCAGGCCGTCAACAATTCTCGGCAGGAGTCTCCGCATCCCTTCCTTGTCCCGTAAAGAGATGGCGACGATGGGGTTTGGATCGCTGGCTTGACTCGCCTGATTAGTTTTCTTTTCGCTCTCGTTGCTTGGTGACGCCTCAGGGGAAGCGACCGGTGCTGCTGTACCAAATCCAAGACTCTTTATGGGCAGGCTAAATACGATCTCGTTGCCGACCAGTGGCAGTAAATCATCTTTCAGCTTGATGCCGAGTTTCTGCTCGATGGCGGCAAACGGGGATACGAACTCTTCCTCCTTAACCGGTTGCATCGCACCTGCCGGCGGGTTCGGCGCGGCTACAAATACACCGCCACCGGTCAGAGGGACCGGTGGTTTATTCATCGCCGCATAAATCTGGGGCAGGTCAAGCGACATTGTGGCGAATAGTTCAGTATCCGCCGGAAGTATGGTTGGTGACTCAGGGTTTATCGGTGGACCAGTCAGGAGTTGGGGAAAGAAGGGAACCGCAAGCGGCTTCTCACCGGGTGCATTCACCAACAGGGCGCGTAGGTTGTAGGAATCAGCCTCGAACGACACCGCGATGCCAAATGCATCCGGCCACTTTGGATCACTGAAGAAAGCCCCACTCAACTGCATCATGGCCATCGACATAGGATCCGGGGCTTGTACGGCTTTCACAGTTGCTTGCGGCCGATCACCTGGCGAGTTTGGATCACTGGCAACCTCGACCTCCACTGGAGTTTGGTCCTGGGGTTGGCCCTGCTCTTGAGCGTCCTTCTTTTCCTCCTTTATCTCCGCTTCCTGACCTTGGTTGAGTCCTTCAAGGACTTTTTCGCGCTCGGGCTCTCTCCGCTCCTTGTCGATTGATTTCAGATCTACATAAATGAGCACCGGCTCAGACATAAACCGATCGTGGACGACGCGGAAATTTGGATCTTCAGCAAGTGGCTTGCTGTTGGCTGGTCGCAGGTTCTTTAGCGTCAGTGGAGTGTTAGTTAAGAAAACTAAAGCACCAGCACGTTTCAAATAATAGTTCGGTTTTGCCTCTTGATTTGTTTGAGTCTCCTTGGCAGTCGCACTCGCCGCCTTTTCCGGCGTTTCTTTGGGCGACGCTTCAGGCTTGGGAGTCGGCAAAACCTTCGGCAGAAACTGATTCAATTGTTGTTCAAATTCGGTCGCCTCTTCTGGTGACGCAAACTCAACGGCCAGCAGTAGGTCAGGCACTTTACTCGACGTGGGCCAGGTGGCAAACATCAAACGCGACGTCGTCAGGGCATCAGCGTGATTGGTAAGCCACTTCACTGCAGTCTTAAATTCTTTGGGCGGAGCCGCCAACTTCATCACTGGCTCAAGCAACTCGTTCACAGAGCCAGAGCGAATCAGTTGTCCCACGCCGCGAACTTCACCATAGATCTTGTAACTGTCCGCGGCGAGTAAAGTGTCAAAAGTTGGGGCCGGTTGCGCTGGAACGACCTTCTGAGGTGCTTTCACTGGTTGGGTGCGTCGTTGTTGCGCAAAGGAGGGAACGGTGAGTGTGATCAAGATAACCAGCAGGACCAAGATCGTTTTGCCTAAGGCTGGTTTCCTGGCGGGCTTAACTATCTTTCTCATTCGGGTTCCACCACGACTGAACAGGATCTATTTTCGTCTTGCTGGAGTGCCTAATAATAATGACGTTCGGCGAAAGTTTCTGTTAACAAAATTATCGCTCTCTGCCGACCAAATATAACTCTAGTTTCAATGGCCTTCTCTACGCAATACGCAGATTGCGTTTGCGCGGTTTAGTCTTTCCGCAAAGCAGTTTTGAGGCCACAGAAAAGGTAGCGGAATCGGTCATCTTGGCCCATCACCGGGATGGAAAAAAGAGTATTGCAAAATCCAGCGTCGGCGGTTAGATTGGTTTGGCATATAAGACTTAAGGTAGAGGTCTCTCCCGACTTGTGGGGCGCCCACTGCCTTCACTGAAAATCCGCGGGAGGAAGAAAAAGTGCCGACCGGAACTTGCCCGGAATGTGATGCCGATGTTCACGTAGATTTGGACACGGACAAGGGCGAAATTGTCACGTGCGAAGAGTGCTCTACTGAATTGGAAGTCGTTGGTCTCGACCCTGTCGAACTGGACATTGTAGAAGAGGACGCTTACGACGAGGACGAGGACGAAGACGAATACTAAAAAGAGGGCGTGCAGTAGTAGTCAATTAAGCAGCGAGTTACCCCATTGATCTTTTGCTAACCAGGGTTAAGCGTCTGGGAGTTCGATGGGAGCGCAGGCGGCCCGCCTGCTCAGCTTCAATCTTCGTGTAGAACAGCAGGCGGGCCGCCTGCGCTCCCAGTTATGGGAGTTGCTGCCTGCCCTTTTCTTCTACCTTCTGTCTACTTTTTGCTGCCCGCCCGATATTCAGCACGACTTTGACGGAGCGTCAAACCAGGCGGCCCCTCAACCCTTATCGTGTGCATTTGACCGTCTTGTCGTTTGGGCACCGGTGGATAGAACGCCAACACATACGCTGAACTCACTTCCTCTGCCAGCGCGCGAAAGAGCGGTCCATAAT
Source organism: Pyrinomonadaceae bacterium (assembly GCA_035263325.1). GTDB lineage: Bacteria > Acidobacteriota > Blastocatellia > Pyrinomonadales > Pyrinomonadaceae > PSRF01. The sequence continues at coordinate 6,504 of DATFRK010000949.1, forward strand.
CCTTCTCGTTCGCATAAACATTTCTGCCACCAGTTAATTCCGCCAGGCCACTTACATCGAGCGGTGTAGGCAGCGGTGTTTCTGCCGAGGCCGGGATGGACCGCGAATACGACGGCAAGGTCACCACGTAAACGCTAACGTCAGCGAGGTTCGCGCGTTCAATAACTGTTTGCGGCGAAACTGTATCTCCGACTGGGAAGCCGTCGGTAACGACCAGTACTGCACGCTTCATCAGACGCTTTTCCCTGGTCCGAGGAGCCTGTCTCACCAGCATCCGAACAGCGTCGTCGACAGCATCAAAAGTGTGAGTGGAGAGGCCATTCGCCGGTTCGCGCATGAGTCGCTCCAGGGTCTCATCCAGTTTTCCCGGATCTGAAGTTAGTTTTTGTAATGTCTTGACCTTCATCCCGAACGTCATCACCGCGTACACCACCGGATGGTTGGCCAGTTGAGAAGAAAAGGATTGGAGCGCATGACGCAGACGTTCCATCTCCTCAATTGTCATGCTGCCGGAAACATCGAGCGCAAAGACGACCGCCAGCGGGCGCGGTTCACCTTCACGTCTTTCCACGTGAAAGAACGAAACTGGTTGTTCCGCTCCGTCTAATGAGAGTTTGAAATCCTGTTGACGAAGATTGCGCACCGGCCGGCCTTCGGCATCAGTGGCGGTGACGTCCACCGAAACCAGGTCTGTATCGAAACGCAAAACGTCGGCTGGTTCTGTTTCAGCGGGAAAGACTTTCCGCGGTCGTTGGGCCGGGGTATCAGGCGCCTGGGGCAAAGTCGAAACTGCCAAAGCCATGGTAAGCAGAGCGGGGAGAAATGAGTATTGAAGCGCCTGTTTGCGTGACATCAACGACTTTCGTGGACGAAGAAACTTTCGCTGGATTATACAGCCCGAATTGCGTCTGGCTACATGTCCCCAAGGCAACAACTACGAACAGTGCTGCATCAAGGTTCGATGGGAGCGCAGGCGGCCCGCCTGCTCGTCGCTAGTCAGTCATATCGCAAGCAGGCGGGCCGCCTGCGCTCCCGTCAGCAAAGGGTGCTATCATTCGCGGCACAAATTGGTGGAGGCTTCGTGATGAAATTGGGCAGAATGCTCTTTGTTGGAGCAACAATCCTGGTAGCAGTTGGCATCTCGTCTGCCCAGGAAAAGACCGGCAGTATCAAGGGCAAGGTTAGGGTTGAGTCAGGGCAGGCAACCGGGGTAGATGTCACGGTGCGTCAAGGCGACCGCGAGGTGACTCGCGTCAAGACTGAAAAGAACGGCGATTTCCTGGTGAGTCGCCTGGCCCCTGGACTGTATGGCCTGACCTTTCGCAAACCCGGTTTGAGCATCGGTTCGATCGAGAATGTAGAAGTTAAGGCAGGTAAGACGCGGTCATTGGGCGATCGTTTGGTGTTGACGATCGATGAAGGCTCGATTGCCTTTATCCGCGGGAGCGTATTTAGCGACCAGGGACGGAGCGTGCCAAACGCAAAGGTTGAATTATCACGCGTGATGGAAGACGGAACGACCAAAAAGATTGATGGTCGTTTGACCACTGAAACTGGTTCCTTTGCTTTTCGGCTTTCGCCCGAGGCCGCAAAGTATCGGGTGAGTTTGAAACTAGCGAATGCGGATCCTGTCACCAAGGACGTCGAGATAGATGGAGCAGCTGTGTATCGCGTCGCCCTTTCGTTACCACCCAAACCCAAGCCTTAGAGATAAACCATGGCAGAGCGCGAAGAGTTTTTGACTGCGAAGCAGCTCGCTCAAGTTCTGCAGGTAAGTGAATCAACTGTACGGCGTCTCGCTCGCAAGCGCCGTATACCCTCCGTGCGTCTCACTCCGCACATCATCAGGTTTCATCTCGACGCAGTGAGAGAAGCACTGGAAGTACCGCGTTACCGGATCCGTCATGGTGAATATGCTGAACGCGTCGATGATGCTCAGTTATCTTTTGACGATTTCACACTCGGTTAACCACTCTCAGCGACGCCTTGGCGGATTAAACTCGACCCACTTTCCCTCTTGTTTGACAAAGACTCGCGGTCGCTGGATTTTGAACCCCTTGCTGTAAGCTGGATTCGCCGCCAGAAACTTTCGCACTGCCGCTTGATCACCGGTCGCAACTCGCCATTTTCCTTCTTCGCGCATGAGATATTGTTGCACGACAATCTTACCCTCGGCCTGCACTGGATTAACTAAACGTCCGTAGAGAACGGTATCAACCACTGCCAGGTCGCCGAGTATGCGGGTTGACCCAATTTCCATTCGGTCCAGCACGTAAAGATCCTGCGCTCGTTGCAGCGCACTCGTGAAGCGATCGCGAGACATTCGTGCTCGGGCCGAACTGGGTAACACATCGTACAGTCCGTTGTAATCACCCGATTTGAGTTGTCCGAATACGCGTTCAACTGTATTGCGAACATCCGATTCATCTGAGGCCCGGACAACTCCGGCCGACACAACAAAGCTCGCGATCAGCGCGAGACACAGCACTACCTTATATTTCATCCGATTCATCCGATAACGGTTCCTGCTCTTCCTCTGTATTGGGGAGAATCGCCTTCATCTGGGTGCGGTAGTTTAAGAACCAACATACCGCTCCTATCGTAGCGACAATGAACGCCTTGTCAAAATCGCGGAGCACTGCGAGAACTGTCGCCGCCACACCGCAAGTGGCGGCCAATAAAATCCAGAACGTCTTCACTTTATGTTCACCGGAATCACCAGATCGATCGTGCCAGGGGCGTAGCAAACCTGATCATCGCAAGCCTGTACATTAAGCTTGGCGGCGAGATCTTTCTGGCCAGGCTTCATTCCCTTGTCGGCACTCAGGTTTGCTTTGATGGTGATCTCGCCCTCATAGATTGCCAACGGCTTTTCCGCGAACTGTAGTTTTCGGGAGATGGCGTTGGGATAGGCGATGAAGGCTACTGAGACACCCTCCGAGCGCGGTATTTCAAGTTCAGTGGGTTTCAGGTAGGGATAAGTTGGCGGGTTGGCGTTGACGTGAAAACCAGTTTCGATGTTGACCTTCACCAGTGCTTCCGCAGACTTGCCTGCAGCGATCTCGACGGGCTGCGGTGTGGCCTTCACCACATCAACTGAGCGGCGCGCAGTACCAGGAGAAGCTGGAGCTGTTTGGTTGGTTGTCTCTACGGGGGCGCGCTTACACCCGACAAAGACAAGGGCGATGATAAACAGAATTGTCAGGACAAATTTTCTAGTCAGCAATAGTTTTCCTTTTCTCAATCGGAAGCTGGAGTTGCGTGTAAAGCTTGCGCCAGGCGAACTCTCTTTGCGCGCCGGACAAAATAGAAACCGATAAACCCCAGCGGCAATATTAAGAAAACGAAGACTGGAATCGCCATGATCACGAAGCGAGCCAGGAAGAGAACGATCCCGGATGCCAGGTCGACACTGTCGGACACCGCCTCACGCAAGCTATGTCTGAAACCGGTCGTGCTCACTACGATGACCGCTGGCGACTGGAGGTTAACTGTGATCGTAGACAAGCTTGCTCGGTTCTCGAGAAATCGTTTTCGGCCCTCGAGTTTTTCTATCTCCGTTCTCACGTCCGCGGTTTGACGTTGAACTTCCAACGCATCGCCC
>DATFRK010000950.1:0-5925 GCA_035263325.1 Pyrinomonadaceae bacterium
CACAGGTCTCGATTTAGCTCGTTCTTGCCTGAACGTAAACTACCACGGCACAAGGCCGTGGCATTCGGGCATGATTAGGGCGGTGTTGTAGCGGTGAACGTAAACGACCACGGCACAAGGCCGTGGCATTCGGGCAGCCCCCGTCCCCCCGTTCCGCATCCGCCTTTGCCCCATTACCGCTTCGCCCCTACAATGGGCGCGCTCAGTAAATCCTGAATCTCGGTTTCTCAATCTACCGCACCAGAATGACGGTGGTTTCTATCTTTCTTACCAATCCCCAGCGGGTCGTTCTTCCCCAGCTAAAGCATTTTGCCTCGCAGACTCGACCCAGGAAGCGAGTGGCAACCGCGTGAGTTACCGCTTCCCCTGGCAACACTTGAGCGACGAGCAGTTGCTCGATCTGCGCATTTGTGACCTCCCGATCAAGATCAAAGGCTCCTTTCTGGAACCGCATATCAAGCGCCTTTACAGCGAATTGAACACCCGCGGCATTCGCTTCAAGCCGCACGTCTGGCTCTCGGGCGAATGGTTCTCTCCTGACGGGGTTCCCGGGATCGCGATCCCGTTTTACCTGGCGCATCCGCGGCTGATAAAACTCGAGCGCAAGCAGATGTTGGAAGTTGAGGGTGGCACCGACCAACAGTGCATGCGCATCCTGCGACACGAGGCCGGCCACTCACTCGACACGGCCTTTCGGCTGCACTTCAAGCGCCGGCACCGCGAATTGTTTGGTTCGTTCGCCCAACCTTACCCGGATTTCTACAAACCCAAACCGAAGAGTCGCCAGTTCGTGCTGCATCTTCCTGCCTGGTATGCGCAGGCCCACCCGGCGGAAGACTTCGCAGAGACTTTTGCCGTCTGGCTCAGTCCCCGATCGCAGTGGCGTCGTCGTTACAAGGGTTGGCCCGCGGTGCACAAGCTTGAGTACATCGATGAGCTAATGAGCGATCTCGCCGGCGCCAAACCGATAAATCGCACCCGGACCAAGGTCGAGCCTTTGTCCGCTTTGCGCATGACTTTGCGTGAACATTACCGGCGCAAGCGCGAACGTTATGACTTCGAGTGGCCCGCAGTTTATGACCGCGATCTGCTACGAATATTTTCTGACGATCCGCGACACAAGTCTCGTCCCAGTGCGGCGAGTTTCATCCGCAGCGTGCGTCGCGAGGTGCGACAGATAGTAGCGGAAGGCACCGGCGTGCATCAGTACACGATCGACCATGTGCTGCAAAACATGATCGATCGCTGTAAGGAATTGAAGCTGCGCGTCTCTACTCCGACGCGGGAGGCTCGTCGCCGCGTGATGATTGTTTTGACAGTTCAGGTTATGAACGTCCTACATTCGGGTTATCATCGTATAGCCGTATGAAGTTCGAGCCCAAAAAGAAACTGCGCGTCATAGTGCTGGTCCACGAAGACCTCGTGCCGCCCAATTCGTTGAGTGGTCTCTCTGACAAAGAAAAGCTGGAAGTAAAGACAGAGTTTGATGTGATCTCGACGTTGAAGAAGATGGGCCATGAAGTTTTTCCCGTCGGTCTTTACAACCAACTCAACGATATTGGTAATGCACTCTTGGAACACAAACCACACATTGCCTTCAACCTGCTCGAAGAGTTTCATGGCTATCCCCTCTACGATCAGCATGTTGTCAGCTACCTGGAATTGATGAAGCAGGCTTACACCGGCTGCAACCCGCGCGGCATGACGCTGGCGCACGACAAGGCCTTGACGAAGATGATCTTGTCGTATCACCGCATCCAGGTACCGAACTTTGCGGTGTTTCCCATGAATCGCAAAGTACGTCGGCCCAAGCGGTTGACGTTTCCCCTGTTGGTGAAATCTATCAGTGAGGAGGGATCGGTAGGCATTGCGCAGGCCTCAATTGTTCATGACGACGAAAAGCTAACGCAGAGAGTGGAATTTATTCACCGGCAGAATAAGACAGCGGCTATTGTCGAGCAGTACATCAAGGGTCGGGAGATCTATGTGGGAGTGATTGGCAATCAGAATATCCAAACTTACTCCCCCTGGGAGTTGGTGATGGAAAAACTGCCTGAGGGCGCCGAAAACATTGCCACACTCAAAGTGAAGTGGGATCCGGCGTATCAAGAAAAAGTCGGGGTGGCGACCAGAGCTGCAGAGTTGACACCCGAGCAGCGCAAAACCCTGGAGCGCCTGTCGAAGCGCATCTATCGTTACTTGTTTCTGAGTGGCTACGCTCGCCTTGATTACCGAATGACCGAGGACGGGCAGTTCTATCTGCTCGAGGCCAACCCGAATCCTCAGATCGCGCACAAAGAGGATTTCGCCGACTCGGCCGAACATAGCGGGGTTCCTTACGATCAGTTGCTACAAAAGATAATGACTGTCGGGCTCAACTACGCGGAACGGAACGCCTGAATCGCAACGCTTTTTGTAACGCAAAACTTTTCGGAACCCAGTCCTCATTAGCACTCTTCTGTCAATACAACTGTCGGAACAATTGCAGTATGGAGCTTTGCCCCGTGACTCTCGCTATTACTCTGCTCTTCACCTTGACCCTTGTCCGCAAGTTGCAACGGGCCTAATCGCCGGTTTGCGCTTTAGCAAGGTTCCTGACGGGTTCTAAGTGGCTCTGTGTTAAACGCCGCTCCACTCGTCGTCTGTCCAAATCACCACTTCAGATTGACCGCATGTGTTTCCGGATCGCACACAGTGGCCCAGAGCTCGCTCCTGGTTCGTCTCGGTCCTAAAGAATTCCTGAATTCTTTTAGTGCGGAAAATTGCGGGTGTTGCGTTTCGTCACGAAACAGTCACATTGGTTCTTGAAGCACCCCAACTCAGCCGCTAAGATGCCTTTGCGGTTAGTTTTGCTCCCCTCATAGAAATACAAAACAAGTTAGCAAATTCAAGGAGAAGGTAACTCCCTGTCCATGGTATTTCGTAAATTGTTCCTCCGGGTATTAACGGCGTGCGTGGCGTTAGGAATCGCGTCAGCCACGTCGTTGGCCCAAACCAGCGCGGCCCGCACCCCAGCGCCGATCACAGGAGATGCCAATGAAATTGCCTGTGATCCGGACGATCCGGCAACTTTTTCTGCCGCTCCGGGTTTTGACCAACGCATAGCAAAGGCATCAGTGACTGCCGCCAATCTGAAGCCAATTCAGGCGGTCGCCACGATCCAGCCTACAGCAGCCACCCTGGCGAGCCTTGCCCTTACGAGATTCCAACCATTATTGATGGCCGCTATCGATCAACGACTGGGGGCGCGCTACTCCTGGGGCGCCACTGGACCAAACAGGTACGACTGTTCTGGTTTTGTCTGGAGTATATTTCAGTCAGCCGGAATAAACTTCGAAAGAGGCAGTGCTCGCCAGTTATTCGCTCGGCTCGAGCCTGCGAAACCTGAAGATCAGTACAAGTTTGGCACCCTGGTTTTCTTCAGACGTCTATCCCACGTCGGTGTCGTGGTCGATCAAAAAGGCTTCTACCATGCTTCGCGCCACCACGGTGTTGTCTACTCGCCGTTCAACGATTACTGGCTATCGAAGATCGATGGTTTTCGCCGCGTGCCATTGCCGCCGACTACCACTACAGACTGATTCCTCCTGCATAGCAAAAAGAACGCCGGCTTCTAACGCACAGGAGCCGGCGTTCTTAGCTTTTAGGGTTAGAACCTGTCGCGACTAGTCCTTGTTGGCGTTGGCGACGAATCCAGCCCGGTGATCGTCATCCTGGGCATGCCAAATCGCGATGATCTTATCGATGGCCACGTAAAAGTTCTTCTCCTCGTTGTCCCGCAGGTAAAGCACTCCGCCCTCGACCTTCATTACCTCGCCTCTTAGACTCGCCGTACCCTCGCATCTGACGTCGATTTTCTTGCCGATGAGTTTTGCCAGGAAATTTTCCATTATTACCACCTATTGCTTCACCTGTTTTGACTCGTGAGCGGTCACTCGGGTTGGCTTAGTCGTCGTCGCGAAACGTTATTTGCACCAGGGGCAAAACGTTGGGGTCGCCCTGCTGCTTCTTTTCAAACTTCAACAGATCCCAATAAGCACAGCGAGGCGTGTCGGGAAATTGACGACACACGGTCGGTCGCGCGTGATAGATAGTGCAACCGCGAGTTTCCGGGTGCAAGAAGCGACAGGCCTTGCCAAACAGCGGATCAGACTTTTGTCGCAGGATTCGTTCGTCCTCGTGCGTCGTGGTGTAACGCTTGGTGGCTATAGCCTCAGTGACACCGAAATGTTTTGCCAGCCTGCGGATGTCGCGTGGTGTCACCTGCACGCGTGAATAGATGGCACAGCAGTAAGCCGGACATTCAACGCAGTTGTAGTAGCTTCGTGTTTTTCGAGCTGCGGGGTTTTCGCCCATGATCGCTCACTTCCAGTCTTGGTCTCAATAACTCGATCAGTGTCACTAGCGACGCCTTGACTTGCTGTATTCCGAAAGCAATAAGTTCATGAACTCCTGGCGATGCTCATACAATCGCTTTGGCTGGCGCGGTTCGTGACGCGCTAAAGCATAAGCGGTAATGAGGGGAAGCGCCACCGTAGAATCAACGTAACAAACAACTGCGTCGGGCAGACGATCCGGATCCACTTTGCCCCACGACACTGCTTCACCTGGAGTGGCGCCAGAAAGTCCGCCGGTGTCGGGACGCGCATCAGTGACCTGGAGAAAGTAGTCGTGACCACGTTCGTCGATGCCGAGTACTTCCTGAATTTGAGGTTCCGTTTGCAGAAGAAAGTTTTTGGGTGAGCCTCCGCCGAGTATAAAAACAGCTGAGCGACCTTTCCGCTTCTTCCTGACAGCGCCACGCTTTGCCGCGAGCACAATGGCTGCAGTCTCGTTGACGTCAAGAGAAGGATCGAAGGCGAGTTTATTGCCTTGCAATGCCTTGGCGGCCACATTCATACCGATCGAAGAATCACCAGGCGACGATGTGTAGATGGGCAATGCATATTCATAGGCCACAGCCAACAGTGACTTGTCTTTTATCCCGAGTTTTTTTTCGCGTTCGTGCACATAACGCCCGCACAGGTAGTGAAACTCAGCGGTGGACATTGGTCGTTGGAACTCAGGGCCTTCGATGATCTTGCGAAAGAAGGCATCGGTATCAAGCAGCACAGAGTAGTCGAAAAAGATATCGTAAATCCGCACCACTTCCTCGGCGCGCAAAACAATGTCCGACGTCTGGGCGTTGCCCTGGTGCATTGCTAGCCCGATGCCAAAATGCGTGTCGTGATAGAGATTTGCGCCGGTGGAAATGATCCAGTCGATAAAGCCGGCCTTGATGAGTGGAATCAGGGCGGAGATGCCGAGGCCGGCGGGTGTTAGCGCGCCCGTTAAAGATAGACCCACCGTCACTTCCGGCTCGAGCATCTTCTGGCTGAAGAGTTGGCAGGCCTCGCGTAACCGGGCCGCGTTATAGGCCAGAAACGACTCGTCGATCAGATCGGCGACGCTGATGTTCTTCGAGATAGGGGCGGGATCGATCCGGCGCCCTTTTAGAAATTTGCTCTTGTGTTTTGCCATTTGGATTTGAAACTGATCCCCGATGACTTAACAGGATGACTGCCACCAAGTGCCGTTGGTGGTATTTACAATGGCTGTGCTTCGTTCTGAGCGCGCTCCAAACACTCCCTACACAAACAGTCAGTGTATTGCGATCGCAACTGGGCCCTGGTGGCGTCCGTCAACTCAATCTCAGAACACCAGCAACCTTTTAGCGATACACAACAGGTGAACTCTTTGCCACACGCCCCACAGGTGAGGTGGCGCTCCAGGCCGCCGGAGACAATATTTGACAAAATTTTGAGAGGGTTGTTCACGAGCTTGCGCTACTAATTTCGGAACCGTTCTCTTCCTCTGCCTTCGTTACCCGCAAACGCGCGATCCGGCGCTCGTCTGCTTCCAGCACATCAACTTCCAGACCGCGAA
>DATFRK010000951.1:0-2772 GCA_035263325.1 Pyrinomonadaceae bacterium
CCTGTTGTAAAAAGGCCATTGAGGCGTAGGCACCGCCAAAGCTGAACAAACCGGTCTTCAGAAATAACCAGATCATTTGCAGCCATCGCGAGTCCAGAAAGGGAACTGCCAGTGCTAATCCGGCGACGACAACTGGCAGCGTGGATGAGGCCCGGCGGAGGTTTGCGATCGTTTCAGTAGCGACGAGGTTGAGCAAACCGGCTGCCAGTAGGATCAGGAGGAAGTTAATACCAACGAATCGCATTGCGAGGAACGCGCCGATGAGTAGCAGGGCGAGAAACACACTGCGGATTGAGGCGCGCGCCAGTTTGATGATGCCGGCCGCGATAATGCCCAACACTGCCGGTTTTAGAATGTAGAGAAAGTCGTTGACGGGACGCAGGTTGCCGTATTTGACGTACAACCAGCTGAGGACAATCATCACCACTGCGCCTGGCAGAATGAAGGTCAGGCCCGCCAGGACGCCGCCCCAAATTTTTCGTTTCAAGTAACCGACGTAAATAGCTATCTGCAACGCTTCCGGTCCCGGCAGCATGTGACAAAAAGCCATGATCTGAACAAAACGTTCCTTCGCAAGCCAATGTCGCCGCTCGACCATGTGGTTGTACATCATCGTGATCTGCGCGACCGGACCACCGACGTTAATGAAGCCAAGCAGCAAGAAATAGAGAAATACTTCTCGCCACGAGACCGTGCGCTCCAGCTCTTCAGAAGTTGTCATCGTTTCATTCAACGACGTTGTCAATTGCGCTTTGACTTTCCTGGTTTAGAGGTTGGCCGCGCTCTTTTTCGCGGCGCATCATTCTTCGCCTTACCGAGGAGTGCGAAGAGACCATCGAAGATCGGCCCGCTTTGCTGTAGCAGTTTGCGATCATCACGCAACGTGTCGCTCAAACCGGTGAGAATGGCATTTAATCCTGCTGCTTCCAGCCGGTGAAACTTGTCGTCCTTCAAATCGATGTCGTGGACGATCTGGGCCAACTCGTTTAGACCATGGTTGTCGTTCAAGCCGAACAGTTTGAGCATCGTTTCAAAGGTGCAGTCCTCGCCTTGATGCGTAAACTCCGCGCCAAACATGTCAAAGGGAATCGCCCCGGCGACGCTCTGCCCGTCAGTCACGAAATAGAACCGCGGCCGCTTATCGATGAACTGTTTGATCAACCAGGCCGATGCCAGTCGATCTATGTGCAGGTTGCGCCTGGTCATCCAGCGCCGGCCCTGATAATTGGTTGGGTCAAGTGTGCCGAATTTGGCTCCTGTGCTGGCTGACCGCTGCGCCGGGACTTGGGTCGTGCGAATGGCCTGCTCCGAGCGTTGGTAAGCGCTCAGGGCCGGCAAGCGGCCGGCGGCGCCGAAGAAATCGTTGGCCACGATTCGTTCCAACTCGGCATGAAGTTTGTTGAGTTCGGCCTCGTGAGTTGCCAGTCGACCAGCAGAGAGATGTTTGCCTCGGGCCTGTGCGCGGACTGCCCCAGCCAACGCCTCCAGCGCCGCCGCCACCTGGGTAAACTCCTCATCACGAGCCTTTTGAAACAGCTCGATAATCTCCTGGTCAGTTGTCCCTTCAACTGAGGCAGCGCGAAAGACTGCTGCTTCACCACCGGCTGACTCTATCTCCTGTTTCAACCATTGAAAGTCTTCGTAAGTCTTGTCGTTGGCCGGAAGGACGTAGACGGAGTTCTTGATCACCACTGCGCCAAGCTTCTGCAGTTGGCGCCAGATGCGTACCCGCAGATTAGTCGGCCGTGGCGGCAGCTGATGAATCAACAACACCCAGTCAAGTTTTGCTGCTCGTGTTTTCATGTAACGTCAGGCTGAGTGTAACCAGTGTTACACTAGAGTGCAAGGAAAGATCCTGCTAGAATGAGCGCCGACTGGTAATGGAGGAGGCGGAGATGCAGTCCTGGCTTTCTGATCAAGCGCGCTTGTTTGTGTTGCTGGCTCTATGCACCATGCTCTGGTCACTCGAGTCTGTCGTCCCGCTCAATCGCTACCGGAAACACAGACTGCGCCGTGCGTTGCCAAACATCGCGTTCACACTACTGCTGATCCTGACAAATCTCTTGCTATCGTTCGCCACTGCGCAACTAGTCTCTTTCGCACAAAGCCACCGGCTTGGACTGTTGTTCTTGATCGACCTTTCGCCGTGGCTGGTGCCGTTAATCGGCATTATGGGACTGGATCTTTTTGCGTACCTCGCTCATGTGCTCCTGCACAAGTCGTGGTTGGGCTGGCAATTCCATCGTGTCCACCACTCGGAAAGCGAGGTCGACGTCACCACCGCCTTTCGCCAGCATCCAGGCGAGACACTGTGGCGCATACTCTGGCAGTTGCTGGCGATTGTCGTACTTGGCCTGCCACTCTGGGTGGTGGTGCTCTACTTGATGATTTCCGCGGTTAACGCGCAGTTGGAACACGCGAACATCAGGATCAATGCGGGAGTTGATCGCTGGCTGCGCCTTCTGGTAGTCACCCCAAATATGCACAAGGTTCACCACTCCCGCGAACAGCAAGAGACTGATAGTAACTATGCCAACATCTTCTCGCTCTGGGATCGGTTGGGTGGTACTTACACTGCCCAGGTAGACTTCCAGAAGTTGCGCTTTGGCTTGGACGGCTTTGATAGTGAAGAAAGGCAGTCGTTCGGAGCACTGTTGCGGTTGCCATTCGCCCCATAGAGAACCCGGAGCGGCAGCGACGGGATGATAGGGTCATCTAAATTCCTCGCCTTAAAAACTTGACCGCATCATCCCGTCGCTACCGCTCCGGGTT
>DATFRK010000952.1:0-5008 GCA_035263325.1 Pyrinomonadaceae bacterium
TACACAGATTTCTGAGCAAGGCAGCTTGTTTGAGTGTTCTCTTTAAGCGGGTTAAGTTGTTCGCAATCGGAAACGTCACAAACAGTGATGCGCAGTAATTGATCCGCGCGGCATGGTCCGTCTGCCCGAGCGTGGCTAGAACAATTCCCAAGTGCCAGTTGTCACTGCCATCGAGGAACGAGAACACTCAAAATCCACTGTCTAGTTCAGAATCGGTGTAATCTGCGTAATCGGTGGATTCATTTGCTTCCACTACTCAAGATTCGATCGACTTCCGCGCGCATCTCCTCGAACTCTTTTTTCAAGACCCCATATCGTTCAATAGCGTCGCGGCCAATCTTTTGATCTACGTTCGCAGTCATTCCTGCCAGATAAGTAATGTGTGCTTGCAACCCAGGTTTGCTGTACCTGACGGGGTCGGTAAACAACTTCTCGGCGACCGCGTTCAAACGACTCAGCGTCTCACCATCTGCTCCCGCTGCATTTTTCAACTTGCTCTGCGCCTCTCGTACCCTGCTCGCTAGTTGAGTAGTGCTGTTTACCAGTTCGCGCATCCGCATGTTGTGTTCAAACTGTTCCTGAAGATCCGCTACCGTCACGCCATCTTCTGCCACCCGCGGATCGATCAGTACCTTGAATGGAGTTGTCAGAGTCACGGAGCCAACCTTCAGTCGTGCCTGGTATTGTCCTGGTGGCAAGGTTGGACCAGCCTGGTGACGAACGTCCCAAACGAAACGATTCAACCCAATATTTTTCGTGACTCGCGGAGTCGGCGGTCCAAAACGACGACCGGCCGGAGCGGCATCCGGGTCATCTGGTTGGTCTGCACCAGCAGCGCCGCCGCCACCTCCTCGTGGACCACGCGCCGGTGGTGCATCGGAATTGTAGGAGTTGATAACCGCTCCTTTCGCATCGAGGATGTCGATTATCACCGGCTCATTTGGCGCACTCGGCAGATAGTATTCCAGCGTTGGCCCAAGCACTGTCGGACTCACTCGCGTGCGATAACCATCACGCGGTTTGAAGAGATGTACCTCCGTGGTAGATAACTGCGACGTCAATTCATGCAGTGAGCTGATATCGTCGAGAATCCAAAACGCCCGGCCCTGGGTCGAGACGATCAAATCCTGATGGTGGAGCTTGATGTCTGAGACAGGAACATTTGGCAGGTTCAACTGAAACGGCTGCCAATGCGACCCGTTGTCGAATGAGATAAACAGTCCAAACTCAGTGCCAGCGTAGAGCAAACCTTCGCGCTCCGGGTCCTCACGCACGACTCGAGTGGGCCAATCGTTCGGAATTCCATTGTTGCCGTCCGTCAGCCTCGTCCACGTCTTGCCGTAGTCGTCAGTGCGATAGATGTACGGTTGGTAGTCTCCCAACAGCCAGCGATACACCGCGTAATAGGCTGATCCCTTTCGGTGCGGAGAAGGATCGATGTACTGCACTCGTCCTCCGGGCGGCAGATCTTTGGGAGTTACGTTGGTCCAGGTCTTGCCGTTGTCGCGCGTGACATTAAAAGGGCCATCATTGGCGCCGGTCCAGATCACACCTTTTTCGACTGGCGACTCGGCGATTGCGTACAAAGTGCTGTAGAACTCCTCACCGGTGACATCGCGGGTGATTGGTTCTCCGCTCACGCCCTGGCAGCAGTCAGGCTTGGCAGTTAAGTCAGGTGAAATAGTCTCCCAGGTCACTCCCTTGTCTCGCGTGCGGTGCAGGTACTGCGAGCCGTAGTACAGCACCTCCGGATCATGTGGCGAGGTAGCCATCGGCGACACTCTTTGCATGCGATAGATCAGATCGCTCGCGGGATTGCCATATAACGACTGCGCGCCGATCCAGTAGTTTTTTTCCTGCCCGGTTTTGAGATTCATTACTCCGTACTGGCCCTTGCACGATCCGTAAACAATCTCCGGATTTCGCGGATAGGGCATGATTGGTCCAGTCTCGCATCCTGGACCAGTGCGCCAATCAGCGGTGGAGGCTGGATCTGCCTGGCTGGAAATGATCAGCGTGGTGTTGTCTTGCTGGGCCCCGTACAACTTGTAAGGAAACTGATTGTCGACCCAGACGCCGTAGATTTCGGCGGTCGGTTGATTCATCTGCGTTGACCAGGTTCGGCCACCGTCAGTCGAAATGTTGGCGCCGCCGTCATTCGACTGGATCATGATCTGGTTGTTGTTCGGGTTTATCCAGATGTCGTGATTGTCGCCATGTGGCGTGCGAAAAGGAGTGAACGTTTTGCCACCGTCGGTCGACTTAAAAAAACCTTCCGCGCCGGCGTATACGATATCTGCATTGGTTGGATCAGCGCCGAGCGTGGTGTAGTAGAACGGACGTTGAATCAATGTGCCCTGCGAATTAATCAGCGCCCAGGTTTGACCTGAGTCCTCCGAACGGTAAAGGCCGCCACCGGGTTTGGCTTCGACCAGGGCGTAAATGCGATTCGGATTGGCTGCAGTTACTGCCAGGTTTGCCTTACCGATGAGATCAGTGGGAAGTCCGTTGCTGATCTTGGTGAAGTTGTCTCCGCCATCGCTGCTCTTAAAGAACCCTCCTTCTCGCGAACCACTTATTATCGTCCAGGGTTTGCGTTCCAGCCGCGACATCCACGTATAGACAACGTTGGGGTTGCCAGGTTGGAGTTCCAGGTCCATTGAGCCGACTGTGTCAGAAATGAATAAGACCTTGCGCCAGGTTTGGCCGCCATCTGTCGTCTTGAAGACACCGCGATCGGGATTGGCTTTGAAGGCGTCGCCATTCGCTGCGACCCAAGCGATGTTTGGATCCGTCGGGTGAATGCGTACCGCACCAATCTGACCAGCGTTGGGCAAACCGGCAAACTTCCACGTTTGTCCGCCGTCAGTTGATTTGTAGACGCCCCGCCCAGTCGACACATTGCTGCGTACCCCGTCAGAGCCAGTGCCGAGATAGATGATGTTTGGATCCGAATCTGCAACCGCGACACTGCCGGTTGAACCGAGTGGCACTTTGCCGTCGGTGATCGGTACCCAGGTCGCGCCGCTGTCGGTAGTGCGAAACAGACCGCCGCTGGCGACACCCATATAGAACGTCTTTGATTGTGAAGGAACTCCGGTAACAGTAGTGACTCGGCCACCGCGCGATGGTCCAACCAAGCGATAATGCAAGCCCTTGAAGAAAGCAGGATCGACGCCTCCTGCAGGCGCAGCTGCAGGTGAAGGAGAGGTCTGCGCCTGAGTTCTCGGCGCCGTAAGGGCTACGAATACCAACAACACGAGACAGGTCGAGCGAAGCATCTGTCCTCCTCCGGTGTCAGGCCTGATAACTAGGGGCTAAATGATGTTTTTATGAAAACTATCGAATGCAGTTGAAGCGGGGAAAGAATATGACGGGTGCCGGAGTAGGTGCAATGGATCTTGGTCTCTGTCGGGTTCGCTGTATTTAGAGAATCGCTTGCCTTAGTGGCGAACCCGGGACGGGTATGGGTAGGCCTACTCAACTCTCTAGAATTGCGCAGTTTATGAGGCCGTGTGTAGGGTCGCTTGCCATTTACAGCGTCGCCGTGGAAAACACTCCCCGCACACTCTGACCTACCTGGCGGAAGAATCTGGCAATTCGCGGCAAGATCAGGAAGGAAACCACCAGGCCCGCAGCCACAATGACGAAAATCAGCACCGGAACAAACAAGGAAAGCGCTACCGTCACCACCGCCAGCACATCTTCAATCACACTGGCAACAGAGTTTGATATCGGCTCCGGACTTAGATTCAAAGCCGCCCTTGTCGCCGCTTTTGTGCCATGAGAACTCAACGCCAGTCCGCCACCCAGGAGAAAAGCAATGGCTTGAACTCCCCTATCAAAATCGCCAAAGGCAGCTGCGGCCAAAACGGCACCTGCGGGAACACGAATGAAGGTATGAATCACATCCCAAACGCTATCGACAATCGGTACCTTATCCGCGACAAATTCCACTACGTACAGGGCCGCTGCGACTCCGATAACCCACCAACTAGTCAACACTTGGAGTTCTCCGGGTAGTTGTAGGTGCGCGAACCGGCTTAGCAGTCCCAGCGTGGCCGTGCAGGCGTACAGGTTGATTCCGGAGACCCAGGAAGCGCCCATAGCAATAGCAATTGTCGAGATAAGGCTGCTCATTGGTTGCATTATAGAACGATAGATGCAGGTTGACTTGTTCCGGATGGCTGAATCGGAGCGCAGATGGGAGCGCAGGCGGCTCGCCTAACACGGGGTCGCTGGCCGACTGCGCGCGAGCCCCCTGCGCTCCCAAGAGAGCTCACAGCCAGAAAACTAGCCGTAAGTTCTATAACTCGGCTAGAATCCGCACTGGAAACCGCCCTGTTCCAATTCGCATTCCGAAGCTTCGGAATCTTCTCCCATGCCCTCGTCCTTCACAGCAGGTACAAAACTGGGTCGGTATGAGATCCGCTCGCGGATTGGTGCGGGAGGTATGGGCGAGGTTTTTCTGGCCCAGGATCCGGGTCTCGATCGCAGAGTGGCGCTCAAGCTATTGCCGGAAGAGCTCGCCTCCAATCCACTGAACATGCAGCGCTTCGTCCAGGAAGCAAAAGCTGCCTCGGCCCTGAACCATCCAAACATTCTCACCATCTACGAAATCGGCGCCGAACCCGGAACACATTACATCGCCACGGAGTTCATTGAAGGCGAAACACTGCGCCGCCGTATGAACACCGATCCCCTCACGATGTCCGAAGCGATCGATATCGCCTTGCAAGTGGCCTCGGCACTCTCCACTGCACACGCAGCCGGGATCATCCATCGCGATATCAAACCTGAAAACGTGATGATCCGAAACGACGGCATTGTGAAGGTGCTCGATTTCGGTTTGGCCAAGTTAACTGACCGCTGGCGGGCTGCCGAGGTTGATGCCGATGCTGCGACGCAGGCAATGGCCCTAACGCAACCGGGAGTAGTTGTTGGTACTACAGCATATATGTCGCCCGAACAGACGCGGGCTCTCGATATTGATACTCGGACAGACATT
>DATFRK010000953.1:0-3969 GCA_035263325.1 Pyrinomonadaceae bacterium
GGTTGGTTTCAGCGACATCATTGTGAGTTTCGCTACCCAGGGAACCAGTACCGGGTTCAACAGTAATCAGTTTCAGTACAGTCTCGACGGTATCACCTTCATCGATTTCGGTTCGCCTTATATTCCGGCAGCCGCATTTGGCGCGGTACCCCTGGTCTTCACCCTAACCAGTATCGCTGCTCTAAACAACAATCCGAACGCAGCGTTCCGGATAGTTTTTAATGGCGCGGCTTCAGCTACCGGAAACAACCGCATCGACAACGTCGCTGTTGACGGGTCACCTTCAACCGCTAGCTCGACCGTGCCGGAACCAACGACCGCACTGTTGTTATTCAGTGGGGTCTCTGGCCTATTAGCCTTAAAACGAAAAAGGCGGGCAGCTGCTAAATAAGCAGCTACCCGCACTGTCTCACTAACTCGGAGAAAACTATTTCCAGTCTCCAACAAGAACAAAGGGCGCCCAGTAGAAAGGGGCACTGTATTTTTTGCCGGAGATCATAGCCAGCTGGGCGCCACGCATCGCGCTGGCCGAGGAGGGATTGTCATTAGCAAAGAGACGTTTATAGAAGTCTGACATCAGATCAGCAGTCGACTTGTCGGCGACTGACCAGAGACTGACACCAACCGTGGGGGCGCCCGCATAGATGAAAGCTCGGGTGAGGCCCATGACACCCTCGCCTCGTTTCTCTTTGCCAAGGCCGGTCTCACAAGCGGAAAGCATTACCAACGGTGCACCCAGGCGGAGGTTGAATACTTCATCGGTGCGCAGGAAGCCGTCTTTGTCCTTTTCACCCACCAGCGAGAGGATGACGCCGGTGAATTGCGGCCGTTCCGCATCAAGCAATCCGTGAGTGGCAACGTGGATTGCCCGATACTTGCTGAGATCACGCGCCCCTACGTTATCTTCGCTTGCTTCCAGGTCTAGCCAAACATCAGCTTGATTGCCTGAACCTTTGGCGAGCTTGGAAATCTGGTCGGCCTCGATTCGCGTGCCCGTCAGTCGAGCCAACGGCAATCCCTCCATCTTGCCTGTGGGCGCAGATGAAGTTGCAGCCTGCCCGGCTACGTCGGTCAAGGCGCTTTGAATACCCAGGCCACGAACCTCAGCAGCGGTAGCGGTCGTGGTCACGCCCTTTGCGCGCGTATCGTTTGAGTTGAAGACAGGGTCAGCAATGATCAGCATGGCCCGACCACTCGCCTTGCCGTGCTGCTGTCTGATTGCATTCACGACTGAAGCGGACGGCGCATAAACAATTTCGTTCGACTTGATCAGGTAACCTAACGACGAGAAATCACCCGGTGTCGCCGACTTGAGTAGTACTTCGAACGGGACGTAGTTCAACGTGCCGTCCGCTACGACTAGTAGTCGCTTTTCCCCCAGAACCGCGGCTGCTGGCTCAATCGCCACCTTGTACAGTCCGTTGGCAGCAGCAACGAAAGCGGCCGCATCTTCGGGCGCTGACGACGCGATCCCCAATCCTCGTTCAGGTTCTGCAACGTCAATGCCGACGATCCGTCGCTGTAGTTTTGAAGGAATCAACTGAGCACGAAGATCGGTTGCTAGCTTGTCGACGGCTGCTCGGCCGGGCAGCTTGAACAAACTCACACCAGTCTTACTGGCAACCCACAAATACGACGCATCATTTTGTAATGCATACTCGAGCAGTACGGTCTGGTCGTCGAGTACTTGTTGCTGAACATCGGCCAGACTCAAAGGCTGGCTGGCGGTTAGCGACGCATAACGGGGGCTCGCAACCCGAATCTGATTCTCGATCTCTTCGTAGTCGGTCTGAAGCTTTTCCAATTCAGCATCCAGCTCCGACGGTTTCTTTTTTAGTTCAGCGTCAGAGATCGTGATGCCAGTCAAGATCTCGGCGATTTCCTGTTGCCGGTCAAGATTGTCTTGTTTGCGTTTCAGAAGATCAGCAGGCACGCCTTCGGTGATTGACGCATTCGTCTCGCCTAATAAGTCGAGCAGAGATCGAGCGCGAGACTCTTCGGTAACCTTAAATGCTTCAGTGGCGTACTCGAGCGCTTTGCCACTCAACTCGCCACCAGCTGGCGCGGCTAGCAACGCCATTTCCGCGTTGGCCGTGGCGGCTTCGTCAAAAACATCTTTGGTGGTTGAGAGAAACGAGGTGCGAGCTTCATCAGCTTGCAGGCTTCCCTGCCTTAAAGTCTCAATCGTCTTAATTGAGTCGCGATAATTGCCCACCGCCGAGTCTCTCAAAGACGCTGCTTTCTTCGGATCCTTTTCCTGGGCTGCCTGCAACCAGAGACTACGCCCCAGTCCGCGTTGCGCCGGCCACATGAGATCAAGCCGCTTGTCGTCCTGGGCGCCCTTGACCGCGTCCGTGTAAAACTTGCTCGCATCTTTCAACTTGCCGAGGCGCAAATTGACGTCACCCAAACTTGTCCGGGAAGCAGCACGGAAACGACGCGTCTGCCCCAGTTTTGCTATTCCGGCAATGCTGGCACTGGTCGCATCGAGTGCGTTTTGAAAATGTTTGCGCGCAGTTTCCAGGTCATTGCCCGCATAAGCGATCCGGCCCATTCCCAACTCGTAACTGGAATAGACAATCGAAACCCGATATTCGTCGAGCTCTTTCTTTGCTTCGAGAGCAAGAGTCATGGCACTGGTCGGAGCGGCGACTGAAACATTGCCCGTTGAGAGCGCGCCAGTGATCGCCCCCAGCCCGCCAAATCTGCGAGTCACCTTTTGCGCTGCCCCCTCAGGTTTTTTCACTACCATCCGACCGTAAGCCCCACTTGCTTCCGACATCTGACCGAGCCGGAAGTTAACGTCGCCTATCTTGGCCAGCATCAGGTTCGCATTGAACTTATCGTCTGCCAGGCCCACCGCCGCATTCACCATTTCCTGTTTCTTGTCGGCGCCAAGAAAACCATCAAGGGCCTTGTTGTAGTGATCGAGGGCAACTTGATTCTGTCCCTGCCGGAGATAGAGATCGCCAAGTTCGTTGTGAGCTGCCGCCATCCCTCCATTGTTCTTGGCGTTCGTGTAGAGGTCGAGGGCTTTCTGCAGTTGGACCAACGCCAGGTCCGAACGACCACGTTTGAGGAGGCGTCTTCCTTCCTGCAGCGCGTTAGCGGCCTGATCCGTTTGTTGGGGTGTGGTTACTACGGGAGTTGTTTTCGCCCCAGAAGGCTGGGAGAAAAACGCGCAGAGGAATCCCACGCCCAATAGCAAGCTTATTGACTTTATGGTTGCAGAGGTCATTTTGAATCCCTTTCTTTCAACAGGCGCACTTCAAACTTCGGTGAGGCTGGGCTCGTCTGTCTTCCGGGCTCTTACTTATGAATCAGATCCAAGGAGGTGACGAGTGTTGACTTATTCGACGAAGCCACCATCATAACCAACGAAGGCTCGGGGTCACTCTTTGATAATCCCAGGCCACGGGTGGTGGCTTGATGTTCTGATTCGGTTTGCGGCCGATCGTACTTCTTGGCCTTGTCAACCTGAACCGGTTCATTCATCTGTTTGCGAACCTGCGCCCAAACTTCGGCGGAAGGTTGCCAGGGACACGGAGGGTTGGCATCTTTACAAGTACTTATTAATTCATCCTCAATCGGTACGCCGGCCAGCGGTTCTCGAGTGAAGACAAAGTAGAGACGTTCGTTGCCGGCGTGCTCGTCGAATACCAACCAACGCAGTCTCTCCTGGTCATTCATACTCGAGGGAATCTCAAAAGGAACGTGCGCTTGCAAATAGTTGCCAGCCTCGTCCAACTGCGGATCCGGATACAACATAACTGCTGGACCATCGTCAGTGGTGTTAAAAATATAAAGATAACCGTCCGAGTTCGTCTCCAAAAGCACTCGCACCCGGTCGCCTTTCGTAAAAACGTGGGAAGGATCGACACGCACTGCCAGACCATTCGAGTCGCGCATGAAAAGCGTCAACCCGAGGCCAAGTCTGGCGGTATTGACCTTGGTTGGGTCCACAGTTCC
>DATFRK010000954.1:0-8949 GCA_035263325.1 Pyrinomonadaceae bacterium
AGCACCGGAACAACCGGACAGACGCCAACACAGGCTCCCGAAACGGTCAGTGTGTATGGGCTATTGCTGGCTGGTATCGCCGGAACGTCCTCGACAACAACGGTGAAGTTCTGGGCGCCTGCAGGTAGATTGAAGGAGTAGCTTACCGTCGTGTTGCTGCCGCCAGCATCAGCAAGATAGTTCTGCGCGAGATTGGCTGGATTGAAGCTACCGAGGTAAGCGGCGGTAAACAGGTTAATTCCATTCGGCGCGCTGAGTGTGACCGTAACGCAGGTTGGCCCACTATTGGCGCAAGTCTGGAAGGCATAAGCGTCGTACTGGTGATTTCCCGGAGTACTCGTGCCGGGGAATGCTTTCTGCACGCCACAAGTGCTCGGAACACCGTCGCGGAAGTGCCGAATCGCGAGCGCGCCGGTGGTTCCGATAAAGCCCGCCCCTGAAGCCGGCGCCGTTGTATCAAGCGTTGATGAGATAGTGGTTGCGCCTGGGCCTGAGACCACTGAGAAGTTCACGACCTGGGACGATCCACCGGCGTAATTCAGGGTTAGTGAGAAATTCAGTGTAGTTGGACACTGGACGAAGCCGGCAATTGAGAACTGGAATGCGGTTGTGTTTGTGCCGGAAGCGCCTACCGCTAAGTCGGGATAGGCCGAGGAAGCTTGAGTGACTGTGACTCCCGGGGTCGAGGAACTCAAAGTTGCTGAAATCGCAGTCGCGGGGTTGACGCCGTCGTTGCGCAACTGAACTGTCATCGTTGCGTTTTCGCCCGCGTCAAGCGTGCCGTTGCCATTTCCCGGATTTTCAAGCGCGGTGATATTGGTCGCTTGCAGGAAAGCCGTACCCGGAGCGCCGGAAGTTTGAGTAGCGGAGAAGGCGTCAATGATGCCAGCCCCCGAAACGTTATCGGTGCCGGCCGACATGATATCGATAGCCGAGCTGATTAAAGCCGAGCGAATCTGCGCCGGAGTTAGGGAGGGATTCGCTGACTTTATTAGTCCAGCGATCGCCGCCGCGTGCGGCGCTGCTGCGGAGGTGCCAAAGAACGGGCTCGGGAAACCACCGACTCCTGTTACTTGAACACCATCAGCAGCGGTGATATCCGGTTTCTGTCGCACTATTCCGCCGGTCGACGAGAAGTTGCCCGGCGTGTAGGGAGTTCCATTGGCCTGGAAGAAGACGCGGCGTGGTCCATCGGACGAGAATGTTTCGGTAACATTCGCCGCGCTAAACGGATTCGGGAATGGACCAACTGCCGGTGTGGCCGCACAACTGAAGGCGTCGGCCGCCTGCGAGTGACCGTGAGTCTGTCCCGCGGTACGGATCGAAAGTTGACCGCGATTGGTGTTGAGATGCAAGAACCTATATGCCGAGCCGGCCTTCTTTACGATCACGATTCGTGAGCCGGCCGCTTGAGTCACTTGTTCATAAGGATCCTGAGTTCCGCTTTGAATGTTCGTGGAACTTGCCTGCACCGTCGTGCCCGTGGAATTCAAGCGGAACAGGTCATAGTCGTTGGCAGACGCACCGAGCGGATCAGACCAGTAGAGACTGATCGGAGCGGCCGTATTAGCCACGGTCAACACGTCGAAGGTTTGGCCACCGAAATTGTGTAGTCTCGAAGGGGTAGTCGGAGTGGGCAGTGGCGCCGCGGCCGGACCGCCATCAACGAAATCACCTTCCCAAACTCCCGCGGTTCCCTGGGTCAGGTTTCCGGAATTGCCGGCTGATGAAAAGTACATCGCGCCCGCGGCAGTGACGTCGTTAACCGCCTGGGTAACTACGCCGCCATTGGTGTTTGTGGGAGCGGTTTGTCCATCTTGAAACGGTGTCTCAACGAAGTAGAAGACGTCGTCAACAATAATGTCGCAACCGGCCGTGCGAAGATCGCGAATGTTCTGCGCGAATACCGTGATTCCGGTGTTTGCCGTGGCGAAGAAAAGTTGCGCGCCCGGTGCGAGGTCGTGAACGATCTCGAGCATCGCAGTACCTTCGTCTCCACTTCCTGCCTGACCAGGTAGGACGGTAACCGGACCAAGATCACCCAATGCCTGGCTTTGGGCCAGGTTAGTAACACCATTCGAGAGAACGCCGATCTTGATGCCGGTTCCATTGACGTGGAACGTACCTCGCGCAACGTTAGCGCGATGCGTAACGTCGCCTTCCGAACTGCGGCTGCCGACGCCGGTGGGCGCGAGGCTTCCACTTACGTTAGTTTGAGCGCCGCCCTGGAGTGCGTTCGCCAGGAATGACTGTACCTTCGCTGCTCGCTGTTCGAAACCTGGGGCAACGTTGTAGACAGGAGGAACGCCGTGCTTGTCGTCCACCATGGGAACGCCCTCTGTTGCATTCATCGCCTCCTGCTTGGGCTGCACGAACTTCACTTCGTCAAGAGCCGCAATGCTTTCAAGACTTTGTAAAGGAACAGCGGCCCGAATGTTGTTGTTGCGGGCGGAAATGATTTCTGCTCCCTGGGCCTGAAGCGTGGCCACCAGGTTATTCGTGACGGTCGCAGTGATGTCCACGGTCGTCTTCCCTTGGTTGTCAACGACGACGTCGGTTTGCAGAGTGGACACGCTGTCGGCGACCACTTGTCCGCGATCCATCTTCGTTTGATAAATCAATTGGGAATCAATCTTTTTCTGCACATCGCTGCGGGACTCTTTCTCACGAATCAAAGCATCAATTTGAGCCAGCGCTTCCGGGCTAATGTCGTCAAGTGCCTGGGACGCTGTAGCCTTCCGGATGCCATTAGAGAAGAGCGCTCCGCTCGCTACTAAAAGCAGGCACGCCACGACTACAAAAAAGAGGACTAGAGCGCGAGTATGATCGCGTCGCGTTGGTCGGTTTTGAGATCTCGAAGTTGGACGGGTGCGGTTCTTGTTCATCTGAGGCTCCTTTTACATCTACCTGGTTAGTCGAGACGGTGGCCCATCAGGATCAAATGACAGCCCGGAAACGGAAATCGAGGTTTTCCAGTTCTAAATTGGTTGTAGCTGCGACAAGAACAGGTGCGGTTCTTGGCGAAATCAATGAAATGCCTTGAAAGCTCAGTTCGTCATTGCCTGAGCTTTAGGTGCGATGAACTTAACTTCCCTGGAACGGGCAAGTGGCTCTACCTTTCCCAGGGGGAGATAAGCAATGATTGACTGATACTTGTCTGAACTGCTGAGAACAGTACCGCCAAGTTTTTCTATTCGCGTCAGTACTTTCCTGGTGACGGGAACCCGGATATCCACCAGTACCCGCCCTTTTGCATCCTTCTCAAGCGGAATTGGTTCTGTCGGAACGCCTTTGGCTTCGGCTTCGCCTCGCATTTGATAAATGGCATAGAGGAGTTGCGAGTCGATCTTTTGTTGTTCAGGAGTACGTTGGTCCTTTTCCTGATTTGGGTTTATCTCGGCGCTGGCAGAATCCATGAGGAAGACAGCAGGCAAACACGCGATTGAGAGCGCACAGCAAACCACCCAGGATCGATGAGCGAGTCGTAGTTTCACCTAAGTAATTCTACTAACTATAAGAAATAGGAATAGTTTTCGCGGCAAAACTTATACCGCACTACTCCCACTCAGCTTGGAACCTGGATTTTGAAGATTTCTCCGATAATTTGAGAATCAAGGATTAGCTGTAGACCCTCACCGTCCAAGTTTTGGACTCCGAGTCTAGACTTTGGAAGGAGTATAGGATGGCAGGTCCAGACCTCATACCGCTCCGGACCTGACACAAAAGTAATGCCAGCAGGGTGATCGAAAATGCGGCGTTGTTCTCGTTGTTTTCGCCTAGTGCGATGTTTCGAAAGTGCGGGGAAGAATCTTCGGCATTAAGAGCGGCCCGCTGATCCCCAAGCTGAAGCATGGGGTGAATGAGACCCGTCGAGTTTTTGCCAGTCTCTTTAGCTTGGGGAGAATGAGGGAGTGGTTGATGACCTCCGAGCCGACGTTGCATATTCTCATAGACGCATTGGGCAACATCAGAAAACTCCCAACCTTGATCTGAGACGCTTGGTGGGGCTATTTGCAGCGACTCAGCTAACTGAGAAATAGTCCTGGGCCGTTCGGCCCCCGCTTCGGTTTGTCAACGATGCAACATAAGAACGTTTGATTCCGCCTTGCCGAGCCAAAAATTCATGAGCTTGATACCGGGCATGTCTGAGTTAACCGCGTTCGCGCCGGCACCTTCAAATTGGGCGGTCAAATAGTTTTCGCCTGAAAGCAAAGGTATTGAAAATTCGCTCGTTTCCTGGCACCAAAACTGGTCGAGCGTCATTTGAAGAGTGTATGTCGATCCTGTGCGAAGCGGCACAATGTAATCGTCAACCCTTCCCGCGATTGCGGGATATCGCTTGTCGGCAAATCGGAAGAGCCGTGTTTGACCTCGGGCGTCCGTAAGTTTAATAGCGATACGGTTCGGCAGCTGTACTTTGCCATTCGCCAACACAATTCCCAGATTTAGAGTGACGTCGTGCTCACCAACGTTTCGCAACTCCACCTCAAGAGTTGAACCAGACGACGCGAGACATAGTTGAACACCGCTAACGGTCCGGCCACAGTCAGCCGCCGCTCGCGAAACGGGAAATGCCCCTGTCGGAGCGTAGACCAATAACCCTAACAACCAGGCAGCGGAAATTAGCCGTGTGCAGATCATAAAAAACCTTTCTCGGAATCTCGTGCCCAACGAGGTACGTCTTTAATCCGCAACCTCAACTTCTACCAGATCCCCATCTTGCAATTGATGTTGCTCCCGCAACTTCACCTCGCAGGCGACTTCGATAATTTTCCTCGCTTGCGGGTCGCTGTCGGCTTTGTCTGTCCGCAAAATCACCGCCGGCCGACCCAACACTTTGCAGGGCACAATACTCACCGAAACGGTCCCACCGTACTCTTCCGCCTCCAAGCGCCCCCGCTCCCACGGTAAATCAAAGGGTTCATCCAACTGAATATTCAACGTGCCTGGGAAGAGCCACATGCCGGTCTTGTTCCGGTAATGGTCTTGTAGCTTCTCGATCCAGAACGAGAAGTTCCCGACCCCGCTTACAACTTTCCCCTTCAATACTCTCATCAGCATTTAGCCCTTGGATTAAAGAGGAGCGTCGGCAGTCGTTTGTGCGAAGACGCGGACGCAACCACCAACAAGAAACAATGCCAGACAGAAGACCTGCAATTTCATTGCGTTTCCCTCTTTAACTAAGAATTCCGAACTAGTGGGATTCTTTCTGAAGTCTCAGCACCGGGTCAAGGCGGTGAGAAGAAAATCTGGTCCTCGGTTATGCTCACCTCGTTGCCCTGCGGTGTTGAACTCCGATCATGGTTGACAGTAATCTGGTGGCCCCATGAATCGTTTGTTCCTCATCATTGTGGCCCTGCTTTGCTTCTCGGCATTCACAAAACTCATTCAAGCTTGTGAGTGTAGAGAATATGGGACTCCCATCTGCGCTCAATTCTGGCGTTCAGATGCGGTCTTCGTTGGACAAGTGGTCGACATAAAACCTCTCAAAAAGAAGCCAGACGACGTGTACAACTATGTAATGGTACGTTTTATGGTGCAGGAGTCATTCCGAGGGGTGTCCGGCCCGATAGTTAGGGTCGGAAATGTAATCAATACACTCTGCGATACCCACTTTAAGAAAGGTAAGCGGTACCTTGTCTATGCATCACTCGATGAAGAGACCCATGAATTGTTTGCCGGGGGAATGTGTACTGGAAGCAGTTTGGCCGTCGGCATCAACGAGTATCTGACGGAGTTGCGCAAACTCGCGAAACGAGAAGTTGAGGAGTCCATATCGGGACGTGTTAAGACCAACCGGTATCAAGGCGTGCCCGGAGTAACGGTTGAAGTTACAAGTCGCGATAAAGCATTTAAGACGATGACGACTAAGTACGGAGAGTTTTCAACGGCATTGCCTGGTTCCGGCTCTTTCACGGTGCGAGTCACAGTGCCGTACGCAGTTCGATTAATGGATTCCTCCGACGACGATGTCGTCGTCCGATCCACTCAAACCGAGTCTGCTTCGACTTTCGAGTACGATGTAACGCTAGAGAAGGGCCAGTGCAGTTATCTCGAACTTGACGTATACGGTACCGATCCTCGCGCGACGGCCACCGTTGCCGGCAACGTGCTGACGGCAACCGGACAGGCTGTCGATAAAGGAGCTGTCTCCTTAATTAGCGAGGTGGACACCGGACCAGATTACCGAGCATTTCTGACAAAAGATGGTTCATTCAGATTTGAGAACGTTGCGCCTGGCCAATATAACCTCGTTCTAAATGCGAGGAACGAAGTGCCAGAGGAGTACGACGCTCCCTACCCGCGTACTTACTATCTTGCCACCGTCGACAAGCGCCAAGCAGAAAAGATTCAGGTGACGGAAGGGGCCAGGATTGAAAATCTAGCGATGCGTGTGGGAAGTCCACGAATGGTGGAGCGCAGGATCGCGGGCTCTGTTGTATGGAAGAGTGGGCATCCTCTTGAGATGGCATACCTTGCGGTGTATTCAGGTGACGAATATGTCCGTCGTGTCGAGATCGAAGATGATGGAAGGTTCAAATTCAATCTTTACGGTGATTTCGCGTACAGCATCGAGGCGCGCGATTTTATTGATGATGAGACTGAAGGCCGTTCCCCACGGATAAGAATCCCGCAGGGAAACTCAGCCGCACTCAAGCTAGTGATCCAGCGTATAAAACACTAGTCCTTTCCTTTCGGTTCACTTTTTCCGTTTCCTGAGCGCAAAGTGGAAACAATGCTCTTCACTTCTGTGAGGCCGAATTGTAGGCCACTGCAGCCTTGAAATCGATGGACCGCGTCGCCTTCGCTTCCAGGCCGGCGTTGAAGGGGTGATTCGGATCTTTCAGCGAGGCACCTTTGAAAAAGTTGAGGTTCACGTGATCCTTGAAAGCCGCAGCCGAACAGACCATGCCGTTACTGGTCCATATGGGCGTACCCCACTTCTCGTCGGTGATGTCCGGCGACGCGTGAAGCACCAATTTGCGCAGCAGCGCCATTAGCTTGCCGCGCCAGTCGCCCAATTCTGTGAACAGGTCAGCAATGAGTTGCGAGGGTGGCGCGTCGCCTTTCGTAGGCTTCTTCATTCGTTGGGTCCTCCTTTGTTGAGAGCAACATCTGATATCACAATCTTCTTGGGCAACTGCTTTCGCATCGGAACGAATTCCAATGCTGTTCCAGCAGCGTGATAGAGAATCGGCTCTGAGGCTTCATAGCCCATTGCGCGGTAGAAATTTATTCCGGGAAGGGTTGACATCAGTTCGACAGTCTTGAAGCCGGCGGCCTGCGCTTCCTGTTCACATCTCTCGAGCAGCGCCCGGCCAATACCGCGCCTGGCCCAGATCGGATGGACGAAGAAGGCGCGGATCTTCGCTGCGTCTCTTGCCGGATCCAGGACTCCGGTCTCGCGTGAGGCTGCTTGATCCCCACCGAAGAGCGTCTTTCTTCGGCTCCAACCACCGCAACCTACAGTCACGTCACCTGCGTCGGCAACAAAGTAGGTGCCATCGCTGATCAATTCAGAATCAACTCCATAAATGGAGGAGACTGCCGCTTCGATCTGTTCTTCGTTGTAATCTTGCCGGCTTAAGCCGCGCGCGGAAGAAGCGATGAGGGCTGAGATCGCCGAGACATCCTGAGGCCGCGCCACTCTGATTAGATAATCCATGATTGATCACAGTCTAACCAGATACCGCATCCTTGGTGATACAACGCAGTAAACCTCCGAACAGTTATTCCTAAGCAATAATAGAACGAACTTGTTGCAGTCACCACGCTCCTTATTGGTTCGAAATGAGTTTTGATCTTGAAATAGTCACCAGTCTCAAACCGCTTTCAAAGCACCTTGAAGAGTTCTTCTCGTTACTCGAAGGCTTCAATGTAACGGGTGCCCTAACGGGAGATGCTAATGTTCTGATAACTAGAAAGAACCAAAAGGACTCTTTCTGCTTCACCGTTGACGGTCCCTTTCAGGTCGAGATTGAGGATCTTGACGAGCGCGTAATTGCGTCGGTACTGAATCCGGTTTGGCTAACTCAGATCTCGATCCCTGCAGGAGCCTCCAAGGCAGATCTGAAGCTCGCAAAGCAGCTGGCGCAAAGTCTCGCTGACAACTGTCGCGGGGCGGTATACGACCCACAGCTAGACAAAGTAGTCTGGCCGCGTAAGAGCTACCGCCGCTTTGTTGCTCCAGTACAAGAAGAACGCATAAGGCTTATCGGCCTCGATTGGTATCTACCTCCTGACCAGTCATCTGTCGAGACCGCTAAGTTGTTGCTTCGAACACTGCGGAAGGCCTGTCCCGAAGCAGCACCGCGTCGGTTTGGCACGTTTGAGCCGTTGCAGCATCGCTTAGGTTCAGACGATGAATCCTTCCTTAGCGTGTGGAACGAAGTGAGCCGTGTCGAATACGGGGATATGCTCTTTTGGAAGTCCCAAAGTCCCTGTTATGGCGGAGACATTGTTTTTCCCAACCGGAAACATGATCCCCCACCTGGAGCGAAACTACGTATCCATTTGTCATTGAGCTTCGACGGCAGAGCGTTGCTGGCCATGCCAGCATGGTCTGAGACCGTAGTGAAGTTATTTGTGGAAGTTGCGAGACAGATGCGAGCTTTCTACGGACTTGGATATGTACAGCGAAATGTAATAGCGCGCCGCAGCATAGGGTTTGACGGCAGGAGTGAGCCGTCACCGACGCTGCCTGGCCAATGGTGGTTGGGCCTTCCTGCGAAGCCGACCTGGCTGGCGTGGTTTGGCGGTGGCTATGCCAGAGCGTTAGCAGCGTCGTTAAGAGACGTAGCCTCAGCACAAATGCCGGAAGGGATCTTGCTCAGGCATGGGGACGCGCCGCGGGACGTTGATGAACTTACAGGCTTGTTCCCGCTCCTTCCACCAGCGCTGTTTGCGGAGAAGGACGGGGATCAGTACCGACCTGCTGAATTCATTCCT
>DATFRK010000955.1:0-3475 GCA_035263325.1 Pyrinomonadaceae bacterium
AACTGGCAGGAAGTTGTTGGTGTAGTCAGAGACATGAAATTTCCCGGCGATCTAAGTGAGCCTTATACACGCTACCAAACCTTTGTACCATTGCCCCAGTGGGTTCCAGGTTCTATCACCATTGCGCTGCGCACTGCGCAACCTCCCGAAGCCGTCTCGAATAGTTTACGGAGCCTCGTAGCAGGCCTTGATCCCGCTCTGCCAGTTTATAGAGTTCGCACCGCGCGCAGCGCTGTGGATGTAGGTATCGGATCGATTTCGTTGCTTGGCAACTTATTGGGTGCATTTGCGACCTTAGGACTTCTGCTGGCTGCGATAGGAATTTATGGAGTTATCTCCTACGTAGTGGTCCAGCGGACGGGCGAGTTCGGAATTCGTATGGCGCTCGGGGCGCAACGTCGCGATGTACTCTGGTTGGTATTGAGAAGAGGCGCAGTAGTTATCCTGATTGGCGCCGTAATCGGGGCCGCCGGATCATATGCAGTGGGTAAGTTACTGATCTCTTTGATTCCGTCTCTACCGACTCGCGATCCTGTGACTCTGGTAATAATGGGTTTTGTTTTGATGGTTGTTGCGCTACTGGCTTGTTACCTACCCGCGCGCCGCGCGACGAAAGTCGATCCCTTAGTGGCGCTGCGTTACGAATAGAGATTTCTTAACTTCGGTAACGGTGGCAGAATCAGACAGTCGGGCGCTCGCCAACAGGGAATTTTCTGCCTGGTAGCCTGAACGATCATCTGCTGTTCTTAAACTGAGACAACGATCTTTCGGCCGCTCAATCGAAAGCTGTCTCAAATAATCAAGCCACGCACTTCTGGTAAAAACCGGCCATTTCATTTTGCTAACTACATTCAGCCATATTTGCTCCCATATTTTTCTTGACACACTTTCGTATCAGTGATAAACGAGCCCCACCTCGCAACTAGTTCTTGCTGCTTAAGGGCGCTACGAATCCTCCCGTCGAATTCCGAGTGTTTCCTTTGAGCTTCCCAGGCGAAACTTAAAGTCCCAGCCGAATAGACAATCAACGCTACCTCCCAGCTTCACCACCAAGCAAAGGAGTGATCATGCCTAAAAAACAGAACGAGGTGAGGACCAAGCCTAAGAACGAGCCAGGGAAGGGCTTTAAGGTTTCCAGAAGGGACGTGATCAAGATGGGGGTGGCGGCCGGCGGAATCACCGTCCTGACGTCCAGGAAATCCTTTTCTCAAGCCCTGCCGCAGACTGAGACCGTGTTCATTCCGCAGGAGCCGCCTCTATGCGGTGAAGACCCTTTTCCAGTGAGCCCGCCGACGAGGCCGTTTCGTCAGCAGCTTCCTATCCCTCAGGTGCTGCAGCCGACAAACCTAAATCCCGCGCCGAGACGGACAGCCAACATCTTCGCTGGCGAAGCCCCTCGCGCCGCTCATCAACGCTGGAATGAGTTTCTCCCACAGAAGCAATATTCATTACATGCGCGGCCGGCGCTCCATCGCTTCCACCCGGATCTAACGCAGACCTACGTTTGGGCCTTTAATGGCCAGCTGCCAGGACCGACCATAGTTGGGAGGTACGGCCAGCCGTCGCTGGTCCGCTTCTTCAACGATCTGCCGGAGACGACCACCTTCGGAATAGGAGAAATAACCGTACACCTTCACAACGGGCACACTGCGTCCGAGAGCGACGGCTTTGCGGGCGACTTCTTCGGGCCCCATCTGTGGAAGGACAATCACTATCCGAACGTGCTGGCTGGCTATGACGCCTTCCGCGAGACCAAAGGTGATCAAAGGGAGGCTCAGTACACCTACTGGTATCACGACCACCGCGCGATGTTTACCGCTTCGAATACCTTCAAGGGCCTCACTGGAATGTATCTTTTGTTCGACGACAGGGATTCCGGCAACGAAAACGATCCGAGCCCGGGAGCCCTGCGCCTGCCGAGCGGGCAGTTCGACATTCCGCTCGAGTTCAGGGACGTGATCTTCTGCCCTGATGGCTCGTTGTTTGCCGATCCGGTCTTTGGCACCTTTCAGGGAGACAAATTCGTCGTCAACGGCGCTATCCAGCCGTTCCTCCCGGTCAAGAGGCGCAAGTACCGCTTCCGCTTACTGAATCTGGGACCCGACCGAACCTACATACACAGGCTCACCAATGGATACAACTTCAAGGTAATCGCGACCGACGGAAACCTGCTGAAGAACCCGATCACGGTCAGTTCAATTACGCACAGCGTCGCCGAACGCTACGATGTGATCATCGACTTCTCTCGCGCGCGGATTGGCGACAAGATCTACATGTTGGGCGACAATGACTTCGACGCGCCGCAGTTTGTCGGGTTCCCCTCACCGACGCCGTTGCCGCCTGGAGTCGACATCGAGCAGGTCACCATGCGGTTTGACGTCGTCGGAGATGCCCCCGATAACAGTCGGGTTCCCTTCACCCTCACTCAGTACCCGAGTCTCAACGTGCCGATAGCGGCCACCAAGGAGTGGAATTTCGTCCTGAACAATGAGGACCAAAATTTCGCGATCAACGGACTGGAATTCGATGCGGGAAGGTCAGACCATCAGGTGGAGCAGGGCACGGCTGAGATATGGACTCTGAGGAATCTTACGCCGGAGTCTGATTGGACGCACCCCGTGCACATCCACTTCGAGGAGTTCCGGGTTCTGGAGCGCAACGGGGCACCGCCGACGAACCCGCTCGAGACGGGTAGAAAGGACGTCATACGCCTTCCGCCCGGCAATACGGTCAAACTCTTCTTACAGTTCAGGGACTTCCTCGGGAGGTACTTGATCCATTGCCACAACATGGTCCATGAAGACTTCTTCATGATGGTTCGGTGGGACATAGTTGACCACCAAACGATTTCTAAACTGCGCGCCAGAAAGGAGGTTCTAGACTCATGAAACGAAGGGATCTGTTCACCAGCTTTGTTTGCACAGACACACGCCCGGCGGTGTCATCAAAAGGGAGCGGATACTTCACTAACGCTCTGCTTCGCACGCATGAGAACAAGCAAGTCAAGTTCTATGATGATCTGATCAAGGACAAGCATGTGATCATTCATCTCATGTATGCAAACTGCGAAGGCATTTGTCCGGCGACTACCGCAAACCTCAGGAGGCTTCACGAGGCCCTCAAAGACCGCATCGGTCGGGACCTCTTTATGTACTCGATCACGCTTAAACCGCAAGAGGATACTCCCGAAAAGCTGAACGAATACGCCGAAATGCACGGTGTGAAGCCGGGCTGGTTATTCCTGACCGGCGACCCATACGACATCGAGACGATTCGTTTCAGAATCTTCAACTGGCAACATCCGGGTATCGACTCGGACGTCAACCAGCACACCAGGATGATCCGCGTGATCAACGACTCAATCAATCGCTGGTCCTGCTGCTCTGCGCTTGCCAGTGTGAAAACTATGAAGCAGGTCGTCTCGTTTGCGAGTCCATTCAAACCCCTCAGTGTAAGGCTGCGGGAAAACGAGATC
>DATFRK010000956.1:0-10456 GCA_035263325.1 Pyrinomonadaceae bacterium
GCGGTGCGGCTCTAATTTGCCCGAACTTCCAGGGCAGATGGGTGGATGAGCAACTCATCTCGTCCGCAACAGAACGGACGAGTCTACCGATTCGCAATTTCATCGGCACAAAAGATGATCTCTGCCAGCCCGGTAAGCCGATCTATACGCAGATGCAGCGAGCTAACAGCTTAGCGGAAGCGCACGGCTACAAAAATGTGACGATCGCTCAAGTAGAAGGAAAGGGACACGAGCGACTCGCCAACGAAGTCCTCGCTTACTTCTCATCTTTGGTCCAACCGTGAAAGTTTTCTCTGCCTTAACCTCAGCGTCTTAGAAATTCTCAACGCCGTCGCAGAGTCTTTCTGCTCTTCTGAATGACGAGCAGATAACTGAGTGGGATTCAACCCTCTGCGCTAACCTCAGCGTCCTCAGCGTCTCGGCGGTGAGAGTGATGGTTAGCAGGCGGTCACCTAAGAAGACGCTAAGGACGAGGTTAGCGCAGAGGTTGCGGAGAGATCCTAAGAAAAACACTGAGGTTCAGAGGCTCGGACGATTAGGCAGAGACTAAGACGAACCCTGGTCGCTGGAAAGTAATTGAATTCCTAACCCGATTTCGGAAAGAATAGTGATTCCCCCAAACAATAGACGATGGCTGGATCGTGATTAAGGAGTAATCCTTCACGACTCAAAATCGCAACACCACCGAACCAATCCGAGGAAAGGGTGACACTATGAATGCGAAACATATGGTCCTGGTAATTCAGATCGCAACGGGGCTGACACTACTGAGTGTGGTTTCTGCAGGTGCGCGAATAAATACACTCACCGAATTCGACGCGGCCAAGACGTATAAGTCCAAGTGCGTTTCCTGTCATGGAGCCAAGGCGGAAAAGAAATTTGACGCGACCAAGCCCGAAGCCGAAAGCGTGCAAATTATTCTGCACGGCAAGAAGCTGGAGAAGCCGCCTCATATGCCGGGATACAAAAGCAAAGGTATCACTGAAGACCAGGCCAAAGCTCTGCTGGCCCATATGAAATCGTTGCGACAGTAACGATCTTCACTAAGCTCGGCTAGCGAGCCTGTCGTTGGAGAGTTGGTCCAAGGCGGGCCACTGCGCCGCGTTTTAGTTGCAGAGATACAACGCGGTCGCCATAACGCACCCGGCAATTAGTCCCGTTTACACTGCGAACGAGGGTTCGTTGTAGTTTGCCGTCGTGCCATGCAATCTCGATCTCAAATCCGCCGCGCGCTCGTAAACCGGTTACGCTTCCTTCCGGCCAGACTTTCGGCAAGGCTGGTAACAGATGTATCTCCCCGTTGTGTGATTGCAACAACATCTCCGTGATGCCCGAGGTAGCGCCAAAATTACCATCGATCTGAAAAGGCGGATGAGCATCGAAGAGATTCTGATAGACACCTCCGCCGGCCTCCGATTTCACCCTGGTTGAGTAGACTGGCGTCAGTGCCTTTTGCAACAGCACGTACGCGTGATCGCCCTCAAGCAGCCTGGCCCATAGATTGATCTTCCAGGCCAGGCTCCAGCCAGTACCGACGTCACCGCGCAATTGCAGAGTCTTCTTGGCGGCCGCAAACAGGTCGGGAGTATCACGCAAAGTTATTTGGTTGCTGGGAAACAAACCGTAGAGATGCGAGACGTGACGATGATGCGGTTCCGGCGCTTCCAGGTCCCAGTCGGCCAGCCATTCTTGCAGTTGACCTGCTTTCCCGATCTGCATCGGTGGCAAGCGCCGAGCTAACGAGTCGAGCTTCGCGCGGAAATCGCGATCGATGCCCAAAGCATCCGCGGCCTTAGCACAGTGCTGAAACAGGTCTCGCACTATCTGTGTATCCATGGTCGGACCACTACAGATCGCCACTCCTGCTGGATGTTTGTTCTCAGGCGAGATTGAAGGACAGGTCACCAACCAATGATGTACCGGCTCTTCGACCAGTGCATCCACGAAAAACTGCGCCGCGCCTTTCAGCACCGGATAGACACCAGCTAGAAACTGCTTGTCGTTGGTGTATTCATAGTGATTCCACAAATGGGTGCACAACCAGGCGCCGCCGGTGGGCCAAAAGCCCCAAAACGGACCATCGATTGGCGCAGTTTGACGCCACAGGTCGGTGTTGTGATGACATACCCAGCCGGAAGCGCCGTAATGGACTCGCGCGGTCTTACTACCATTCTCGACCAACTCCGTTACCATTCGCAGCAGTGGCTCATGACATTCGGAAAGGTTCGTGGATTCCGCGGGCCAATAGTTCATTTCGGTGTTGATATTGATTGTGTACTTAGACTCCCAGGGAGGCGTCATCAAGTCGTTCCACAACCCCTGCAAGTTTGCCGGCTGGGTTCCCTGCCGCGAGGAACTGATCAGAAGGTAACGCCCGTACTGAAAATACAGGGTAGCGAGTTGCGGATCTCTTCCCAGTAAAAACTGCTCCGGTCTTTGATCTGTAGGTAACTTTGCTGCGTCAGTTATTCCCAGATCGAGATTGACGCGGTGAAACAATCGCTGATGTTCCTGGATGTGCTGCGTTCGGAGTTTCTCGAAGGGCTTTGCCTGCGCACGGTTGAGGTGGCCTTTCGTTCGCGCTTCCGGATCGCCACTAATGTTCTTGTAGTTGACATAGCTCGTAGCGGCTGCGACCAATAGCACCACAGAGTCCGCCCGGTCCACCACTAGTCGCTCTCCGTCGGCCTTTACATCGCCTCCGTTTAGCTGAACTCGGAGGCGTGCCTGAAACGTTAGCGCTCCCTGGATACCGAACGCCTCACCATTCTTGCCGCGTAGCACCAATGAATTGGGGCCTTCGGCACTGACAGTGGCCTTCTGCGGGGTGCGCAATGTCGCAGTGAAACTGAGCTGGCCTGGTCGATTGGCAGAAATGTGAACCGCTATGACTTGATCGACTGGGCTAACAAACGCCTCACGAGTGAACGTCACGCCATTTACCACGTAACTGACTGTGGCGACTGCCGTATCTAGATCCAATTCGCGCCTGTAATCGGAAGCATTGGTGTGCTCCGGAAATTCCAAGACCAGGTCGCCAACTGGTTCATAAGGCATCTGTTTGATCGGCTGGGCCATCATCTTGGCGCCGATTAAGTCGTGAGCCTCTTTGTATCTGCCCTCAAAGATTAAGCGACGGGCTTGGGACAGCGCGGAGAGCGCTTCAGGATTGTTCGGATCATAGGGACCGCCGGCGTACAACGTATCCTCGTTAAGTTGGAGCCGCTCGGATTCAGTGCCGCCAAAGACCATTGCCGCTAACCTGCCGTTACCGATCGGTAAGGCTTCGGTCCATTGTGCGGCAGGCTTGTCGTACCAAAGCAACAGAGGTTGACTCGGCGCGACCAACGCAGTGAGTTCGACTGCGTGAGACGCGAGCGGAAGAGTGGCGGTGGCTACGGCAGCCTGTTTGAGAAACCGACGACGTGTGATCTTGTGATTCATGATTCAGTGCTAAAGGTTCGCCTCGAGAAATTTCACAAAGACTTCCCAATCAGACGGAACGGTTCCGTGCCCCCCTTTGTGCATGTAGTAGCTAAGGGTATGAATAAGTGGCTGGCCGGCAGCAGGCATTTGCTCCTGGTCCAGTCCCGACTTGCCCAACAATCGGTAGACAGGACTCGCCGCTACCGCCGCGAGAAATTCACCTTTCGGATCAGACCAACCGTCCTGGTCGCCAGTTTGCAGCAACAGCGGACGCGGCGCGATGAGCGCGAGCAACAGGTGCGCGTCCACCGGAAACTGATCGACATGATCGCTGAACTTCTGGTAATTCGCCGCAAACTGATATGGGTATCTCGTGGGCGCTGTCAGATGTTTGATGGTCTCGCCGTAGTTGCGCCGGCTAAGCGCCGCGCCGCCCTCGCCCGAACAACTGGCAATGACAACCTTGAACCGGGTGTCGTGCGCGCCGGCCCACAGCACAGTCTTGCCGAGGCGCGACACGCCGAAGAGGGCAACTCGCCTGGCATCCACCCCCTTATCGGTTTCCAGGTAATCCTCAGCTCGACTTAATCCCCAGGCCCAGGCCGCAATCGCTCCCCACTCGTTCGCCGCCGGCTCCGCCTGGCCGGGCTTGAGATAAGAACCGCGCACGCCATATGGGACTCCGCCTAGGAAGTCTGGTTCGATGTCGCCGTAATAGACCGTGGCGACGCCGATTCCCGCAGCCAGAAACGGAGCGACGTCGAACCGGCCAAACCCCGACTTCGGAGCTGGTCCACGTTTCTTGTCACGGCCCCAAACCTCACCCGGCTTGATACCAGAATCGTCCACTGCACTTGAGTTGGCGGTAAAACTAAGATTCAAAAAAAGTGGCACCGGCTTGCTTGTCTTGGCTGGCAAGTAGATGAGCAGATCCATCTTCGGCCCTGACTTGTTCCGCGAGAAGTAGATCGTCACTTGCTTGCGAATCGCCTTCCCTTCCAGCGCCGGCGTGCCCTTGTCAAACACATCAAAGCTCATGTCAGCAGGCCGACCAGGGCTACGACCGAACTGGTTCTCTTCAAACAAGCGGACAATCTCCGGGCGTCGTTTCTTGTACCACGAATTAGCGTCGCGCACTTTCCGGCCGTCTGTCGACACCAGCGGATCGGGCAATGTGTAATTGCCGACCTGCGCTTCGTCATAATTGACTGGTATTCCGGCGACGTTCGTGGGCGGTCCGTTTTGTGTCTGACCACTAACGAGAATCACTGTCAGGAGCACAGAGATTAGCGAGGCGAATGCGAACAATCTGACTGCCATGCGGCACCTCTAGTCACAATTTGCACTTTAACTTCTCAGCGTTCTCCTCTCCGGCGCAAGAGAGAGAAACTCCTTATTCACTTTGTTGTTACTATCGTCACCGGTCCGATCAAACCCGATGGTGTCAAGGTCGGAGGTGGACCGAAACCAGGAGCAGCGGGCAACCCGGTCAGCACCTTCTTATCCGTCGTCGCAGCCGAACGATCGCCAATGATCCGATTGGTCCATTGATTAGTCACTTTGATCTCCAGCTGATTGTCGTCCCTCTTTAGTACCTGACTGATATCCACTTCGTACGGTGGCTTCCACAATGTGCCCAGCGTCTGACCATTGAGCGAGACCGTTGCGAGATCATAGACCGTCCCCAGGTTCAATAGAACTTTTGTGCCGGGACGAAACCAGGTTCGCGGCGCTTTGAAGTTCTTAAGATACGCCGCCGTACCGGAGAAGTACTTGACGCCGTCGTCAGAGTTTAAATTCCATAACTCCAGTTTTGGGACTTGCAGTGTCGCCGGCGCGCCTAAGTTTGCGGGGAAATTGATCGTCCATGGTCCATTAATGGTGGCGAGTGTCGTAACGTTAGCGCGCGATGAGCTGCGCGACGGTGACGCAGCAGCATGGCGAAACAGTACAAACAC
This sequence comes from Pyrinomonadaceae bacterium, assembly GCA_035263325.1. Taxonomy (GTDB): domain Bacteria; phylum Acidobacteriota; class Blastocatellia; order Pyrinomonadales; family Pyrinomonadaceae; genus PSRF01. The sequence goes on from DATFRK010000956.1 coordinate 5,385, forward strand.
CGACTCTCGCGCTAAGAGATGAAGCGGGACCGTAGTGCGGCCATCGGCGCTGTCGTAATCTGCCTGTTCAATCGTGCCTGTATCCGCGTGCCAGAGCTCCGCCTCTTTACCGCTCACGCGGAAGCGGGCGTCGATGTCTTGCGGTTGATCACTGCGATTGACGACCAGGTAAATGTCCGTCGCACCTGCGCGTCGATGAATCCACGACACTGAGGCGTCCAGGGCCCGGCTGAGTTCGACATCCTTTGCCACGCGCAATCCCGCCAGTACTTCGGCCGGCTTTAAGCCCCAGACCACCAGCCCTTTCCCAAACTTGTGTTTTGTGCGACTGACGCCGTCGGCGTCTCCCCAAAGTTCGTCAGCTATTGATTGAAGCTCCTCATCTGACCTGGGATAACCCATCAGGCTCGGCGACTTAACCGGCCGCGGACCTAGCACTGTTGCCCCGCCCGCAACCAACTCCCGAATTTTTCGCAGGACCGGCAACGTCATGCGATCAATCTCAGGCAGCACCAACAGCCGGTAGCTCATTCCGTCCGGCAAGACCAGGCGACCTTCGGCATCGACTGACATCCGACTAAGCAAAGCATCGGCGTTTAGATAATCGTAGTCATACCCTTCCGGCGGCTCAGGTTTCAGGCCCGCACCCCAAAACGGCATCGTCGAAGGCGCGCCTTCGTTTAGGAGGTACGCGAGGTCAGCCTGGGCCAGACCCTGCTGCAACAGAAAACAGTTGCGCGCCAGGTAAGTCATGAAACCTTCGGCTTGTTCAGCCCAGGTGATGTTGCGATTGATGTGTGTGCCCACCATCGTGTTACCGGGCTTGGTATCAAGCGGCTGATGGGCGGAAGTGTGAAAGACAATGCGGTTGACGCCTTGCGCGAACCAATAGTCCGCAACCTTCTTTAGTGTGTAAGGCGCTTCATAACCGCCGCCGGTGAACGACTCAGTTGCCACCACCGGCTTACCATAAACGTGGGCCGCTGAAGCTGCGCCGCGCACGTCCTGGTAATACATGGCGGTGGGGTGTAGATCACGCATCCAAAACTCGCCCATCGGGATGTCCACGTGCTTCTTGTTTAGCAGTGTATCTTCCGGAATCTCGAGCGACACACCGGCTGCTTCGCCGTAAGTGTGGATTCCTTGTTGGTGGAAAAATTCGGTCGCCACGCCGTAATGGTTTTCGGCAAACATATCGGCGAGCGTCCGACGAAAGTCCCAAAGGAAACGATCGCTCACTTCGGCGCTCTCTACCACGCGACCAGCGAGAACCGGAAGATAGGGCCTGGGGTCATAACCACGACGCCTTTGAAACTCGCCGATCATTTCATCGGTCCAATTCTGTGTTCCCGCTTCCCAGCTATCGAGCAAAACGTAACGCAGAGTCTTACCGTAGAGTGGTCCCAGCGCCTGGGCGATCGGATCAGAGTAGCCGTGCAGGTAGGAAGTCAGGTACTTCGGACTGAGCTTGTCAACTTCATACCCAAGAGCTGCAGGCACAGCTGGTCGATTCTTGGCGCCAGTTAGAGAGTATCCCAGGCGCAGGATGGTCCAATGACCCGGCGGCACTTCCCAATTGAGCTTGCCATTCTGGTCCAACTTCGACGTCAGATCTACGACGTCGGCACGGGGGATCGTGGCAGACGCGGGCAGTGAGGGCGTTGGAGTCGTCTCGTACTCGAACAAGTGACTGAAACCGGCCTTCTCCTCCCAGCGATGGACGCGGCCACCGGGATACAACATCGCCTCTGTCAAGACGTATTCGCGGGCTGGTGGCGAGGGGGCTTGTGAGATCACCGCGGCCGGCGTCAACGCCGCTCCAGTTAACTCCAGGCGATAGAACTTCGCAGACACTTCAGGAAACGCAAACGTGCGCACCGTGCCGCCGCGATAATTTTGCGTACCCGGCAAGAGCACCAACGCTCGGAAGTTGACCCCATCATCACTAGTTAACAGGCGGCCCACCGGGATACCGCCGCGCGCCGCAAGGGAGAAAGCCCGCGCTTTGAAAGGAGTGGCAAATTCAAACTGAACCCACGCCGGGCTGCCATCCGTCGGCGTAGTGATAGTCAGTGCCGTGTTTAGATCGTCGTCCCAGAGTGCGGTCGCGTCGATTGCGCCGGCCTGCGTGGTCGCGCGCGGCTGCTGGTCCAACATGTTCGTTTCGGCCGCGGGAGTGCGATAAGCGATAACCGCACTATCACCGTAGTAGTTTGGGTCACGCGGTGGCGGACTGCCGGGCCGACCACTTCCTGTTATGAGGTTGCGTATCGGACCGTTGTTAGTTGGGGGTTGTGGCAGTTGGCCGTTGAAAGTCTGTGGTCCCTCGACGTTGAGTTGGCTCCAGACGAGTTTCTTCATCGCCTGTTCCGGTCGCACCCAGGGGCCGCCTGTCTCGCTCCAACCAGGAGAACTAAATATGGTCATCTCCAACCCAAGCCGATCAGCTTCGGCGGCCGCGTGACGAACTGCGGCGTACCACTCAGGGCTGCCGAACACGATCTTCTTGTCGACGGTCTGCCCTCCGCCCGCATTGACGTCCGCCAACTGAAAGCCGGCGATCCCGACACGCTTCATCCACTCCAGATCCTTTGTAATGCCTTCGGTAGACACATTGCTGGCGGTCCAATGCCACCAGGTTCTTGGCCGCGCGGCAGCCGGTGGCTGTTGAAAACCTTGTACGAGCGGATCGGCAGGAACCTGGGCGAGCGCCCGGGCGACAAACGAAAGCAACACCGTCACCAATACAGTGGCGATGAGCACCTCAAGTTTTCGAAGCATAAGCAGAGAGGACCGATATGACTGATGGCGGTTTGCGATTCCTAAACTCCAACCATTGTTTTTACCAGGTGTTCCAACGCTGCGAGCGGATCAGCACACCTCCCGGTATGAACGGGAGAAGTTTGAATGATGGTACTGCGCGGCGCAACCAGCCACTGAAAACGTTGGCGCTGTGGCAGTTGACCAATAGGTCCCGCCGCCTCGCCACCGCGACAGATGGTTGGAATCGTTTCCAAATGTGTTCTTACCAAATCCAGATCAACCAGAGGGTCTAGTGCAAGTACGCGAGCTTCATTTAACTTGATGCGCGCCTCGAGAAAGGACAAATCAGGGCACGAGAGTATCACGCCAGCGTTGATGAACTCCTCACGATCCACTTTTGGTACGACGCGAATTACCGCATAGTCATACCCGAACTGATCGAGCACGCAGCGCCTCCTCAACAAAAGAGCGAGGTGGCTCAAGCCGCCTCACCAGGTATTCAACATAGGCCTCACGGTTTTCCGCGACGGAATTGAAGGGAGTGCTGCCCAACATCCAGTCATCCGGGACCAGCTCAATGATTCTTCTGATCTCCTCTTCAGTGATCAGCGAGAGCATCGTCAAGTCAGCGGTTTCCAGCGCGGTGGCGTATTCAAGCAGGATGTGCTCTTTGATCAAGGGAAACGGATGTTTGTAACGTTCCTCCATGTCAGCCCAGTTGTGATGGAAGTAAAGCGCCGCGCCGTGATCGATCAACCAGAGTTTGCGGTGCCACAGTAGCAGATTTGCGTTGCGCGCGGTGCGATCAATGTTGGTGACATAGGAGTCGAACCAAACGATGCGGGACGCGACCTCTGGATCTGGTTTTTCCGCAACCGGGTCGAACATCACCGACCCAGGCAGATAATCAAGACCGAGATTCAGGCCGCCACTCGCGCGAATCAGATCCTGGATCTCAGGATCCGGCTCCGTTCTTGCGAGATCTGTGTCGAGGGCTATGAAGACGAGTTCCGGCACCAACAGGTTGGCAGTCCTGGCAATTTCCCCGGCAATTAACTCGGCGATCAGCGCTTTAGTTCCCTGTCCCGCGCCGCGGAACTTGAGGACGTACATCCCGTCATCGTCAGCCTCGACTATAGCGGGAAGAGATCCACCCTCCCGTAAGGGGGTTACATATCTTGTCGCATTAACGGTTCTCATTCTGGTCCACTGGACAGCAATGATAGCGTCCTAAGTATAGCGTGCCTAATCTTCAGACCAGTGCGGGAAATGATAGACGGATAAAAAGAGGGACTTGCCTGGCGAGTTTTTATCTGCGCCATCTCTGCGTTTCCGCGACTCTGCGGTAGCGTTGAAGCGAAAGATAAACTCTACCGCAGAGTCACAATGCTGGTAACAACACAAGCAGCTAACCAAATGAAATAGCGGCACCCTCGGCTTTGCCGCATGCTTTGCGGAAAGCCTATCGCTTTCCGTCGACCGCAATTTATTGGCGGCTATGCCGCCGAGGCACAGCCTCGCCAAACATTCTGCACACTGCGGAAAGCCAGAGGCTTTCCGCAAGGAGTGTGGCAGAGCCAAAGCACAAGTTTTCCCAGGAACCGGACCGGTGGGTACCACCTTACCATTTTGCCCTGATTTACAATGGACTTGGCAACACCGATGAAACGATCCTCTGCTTGAACAAAGCTCTTGAGCAGCATGACCCAAAACTTGCGTTTCTCAAGGTCGAGCAGTCATGGAATAACGTGAGAAATGATCAGCGCTTCCAGGATGTCATGAAACGAGCAGGTTTCTAGACCAGGGTCATTGATAGACTGTCTCTCGCCGCCAGTTTGCCTCCTTCTTGTTCATCTCGTATCTTACGGCCCGCCAAAAATTCATCAAAAAGGATCGAAGCGTATGATTCATAACGCTGTGTCGTTCGTCGGGTTCATGGTGTTCGCCGGCCTGGCCTGGTTGTTTTCCAACAATCGCAAGAAGGTTGCGTGGCGAACCATTGCCTGGGGAGTGGCGCTTCAACTCCTCATCGGTCTGATCATTTTTCGCTTACCTATTTCGCAGCGCATCTTACTTTGGCTGAACAACGCCGTAGTGGTGTTGCTTGACGCATCGAAGAGCGGTTCTGTGTTCCTGCTAGGACCACTTGCGGCCAGCCCGGGCGAAACAGGATCTGTCGGCTTCATCCTCGTCTTTCAAGTTCTGCCGGTAGTAATTTTCTTTGCGGCTATCACCTCGATGCTCTATCACCTTAGAGTGCTACAGATATTCGTGCGACTCTTTGCCTGGCTCTTCCACCGCACGATGAA
>DATFRK010000957.1:0-8700 GCA_035263325.1 Pyrinomonadaceae bacterium
TCATCGCCACTACTTCAAGCTCACAGCCAATGTTGAAGTGTTCATTGAACATTAACGCGAGTTCCCCAACAGTCATTGCGTGTCTGGTGGGAAGGGGAAACTGACCAACAAATGAAGCGTACTCAGGTTCGAGAATATTTCCTTCCACTCCCTTTCCCGAGATGGGGTTTGGTCGATCGCATACGACGACCCTTTTGCCTAAACGCTTCGCAGCACGCATGCAATTCGCCAACGTATAAACGAAGGTGTAGATGCGACAGCCCACATCTTGCATGTCGAACACCAGGACCTCGATGTCTGCCAACATCTGGTCCGTTGGTTCTCTTGTCTCGCTGTACAACGAAAAGACCGGCAGACCTGTTTTTCGGTCTTTTGCGTGAGCAGTCTCAATCATGTTGTCTTGCACGTCACCACGAATTCCGTGTTGGGGTCCGAAGAGGGCGCGCAGGTCGATCTGGTTGTGTTGATGGAACAGGTCTGCAGCGTGCACGTACTCGTGGTCCACGGACGCTTGATTGCAGATTAGTCCCACTTTTTGCCCGGTCACCAGCTCGCGCTCTTCTTCAAGTAATCTCTCAAGTCCGAGCTTGACGGGCAGTACCTGTTTGGAAGCCATAGTTAAAGTAGTACTCGAGCTGCTGTTAGCCACAAAGAACAGAACCTCCGTTAACGTTTAGAACTTCACCAGTAATGTGGTCTGCCCATTCGGTGCACAAGAAAGCGATCGGGCCTGCGATCTCTTCGGCAGTGGCGACCTTACCGCGAGGAATTGCCTTCAGTATTACTTGAAGTTCCTCTTCATTAGCAAAAGCACCTTCGCTCATATCGGTTACTACCCAGCCAGGCGCAACGCAGTTGACGTTTATACCAAAAGGAGCAAGTTCGCTGGAGAGTGATTTGGTCAACGAGATTTGCCCGCCTTTGGATGCGGCGTAGTTGGAAAAGTTAGCCTCACCGCGTTGGCCGGCGGTTGAACTCACCATTATGATGCGCCCGAACCTCTGTGCCTTCATGAAGGGCACCGCCGCACGGCAAACCGACCAGGTACCCTTGAGATTCAGGTCCAGGGTACGATCCCACAACTCCTCTGAGATAGACTCAACGGCATCTCCGACCCAAATACCGGCATTGCAAATGAGAATGTCCAAGTGTTTGAAGGTGTCGATTGTTGCTTGGACGAGGTGCGTCGCGTCCTTCAATTGGGAGACGTCTGCCTGAATCGCCACCGAGCGGACACCTCTATTTTCAGCGCTCTTAACCGCTGAAAGTGCTGCTTCTTCGTCGCGCAGGTAGTTAACAACAACATCAGCGCCCAGCGTGGCGAGCAGTCCCGTGACCGCTCGACCAATGCCGCGCGAACCTCCGGTAACCAGCGCAACTCTACCTTTCAATGAAAACGGGTATGACATTAAGTGTGGTTCTCTTCCCTCTCTGGTTGACGTCGACTCACCATGAGGTTGAGGTGGGAACGAATTCGGTAGCGGAGCTAGCAAAGCTCCTGGCTTGGGACACGAAATGCCTGAACAGTTTTTGCGAGAACGCATCTTGTTGCCAACCGAGTTCTGGATGCCATTGGACCGCGGCGACAAATCTATCGGAACGTGGATCTTCCAGGGCCTCGACAATTCCGTCTGAACTCCACGCGGTGGCCACGAGATTTGTCCCCAGGTTTTCGACGGCTTGATGATGATGACTATTGACGAGTAGCTCGTGCGTCTCGGCCAAACTAGAGACCAGGCTCCCTTCGAGCAAAGAGACACTGTGCGACGGACGGTCTCGCGGCGCGCCTTGTTCATGTTTGAGTGCGTCTGATCTTTGCGTCGCCAGATCCTGGATGAGCGAACCGCCCCGGGCCACGTTGAGTACTTGCATTCCGAAGCAAATTCCCAAGATTGGTATCCCTCTTTTTTCAGCTGCGGCAATAGCCATCAGGTCGGTTTCATCTTTGAGAGGATGAACGGAACCAAGAGCCCGCAACGGTTGCTGGCCATAACGCAAGGGATCCACGTCCGAGTCGCTGCCTGGTAGAAGAAGGCCAGCGAGATTTTCGATCGCGGCGGCAATGTAGTCAGGGTTCGGAATGAGACTAATGTGAATTGGCGCACCACCGGCGGCCTCGATTGCCTCACTGTAGTAGCGAGATAGATAGAACCTGTCGGTGGTTAGTTCTATCCTCATGGGGATGCCAATAAGTGGTCGCTGGGTCATGTTGGGTCCTTACAGTTTTTGTGACTACGCTGCCGCAAAACCTATCATAACCCAAAGGCTACGCCCGACACACCAGCGTTTACCAGGCGTAACTTGACTTACATTCAAACGAATTCCTATATTGCTTGCCTAATTCACATGCGAAAAGATGCTAATCGAGTGCGCAGTACGACCGTTCTGTTGGTCAGAAAAGACACCCATGTCGCCCTGGCAGGTGACGGCCAGGTGACGCTCGGCGAAACCGTCATGAAGTCAAGCGCAAAGAAGGTCCGACGTCTGTACAACGATCGAATCCTGGCTGGCTTCGCCGGAGCGACGGGCGACGCCTTTTCTCTACTGACCCGCTTCGAAAGCAAGTTGGAGCAGTATCACGGAAACCTTGAACGGGCGGCCATCGAATTAAGCAAGGAGTGGCGCACCGACAAGATGCTAAGAAACCTCGAGGCGCTACTGATAGTTGCCGACAACAAGAGTTCGTTCCTGTTGTCGGGTAATGGCGACGTGATTGCCCCGGACGAAGGAGTCCTGGCTATCGGTTCGGGTGGTTCATACGCATTAGCTGCCGCCCGCGCGTTGCTCAAACATACGTCACTTTCGGCTAAGGAGATTGCGGTTGAGTCACTGCGCATCGCAGGTGAGATTTGCATCTACTCAAACCAGAACATAGTGGTAGAGGAACTTTAATTCTCTATTGAAACTTGATTTGCAACCTGAGGTATTCAAGCAAGACAGATGGTTATTTATTTGAGCGGAGACACTGACGAGGAAGTCAAACTCGATGAGATGACTCCCCGTCAGATCGTAGCGGAGTTAGATAAGCACGTCGTTGGTCAACGAAATGCGAAGCGAGCGGTGGCAATCGCCCTGCGCAACCGAGTGCGGCGGCAGAAACTGCCTCCTGATATGGCCGTTGACGTAATGCCCAAGAACATCATCATGATTGGTTCCACTGGCGTCGGCAAAACCGAAATCGCCCGACGACTGGCGCGAATGTCTAACTCCCCATTCCTGAAAGTTGAAGCTTCAAAATTTACGGAAGTCGGTTACGTGGGACGCGACGTGGAAAGCATGATTCGCGACTTGACGGAAATCTCGGTAGAGATGACCCGCCAGGAAAAGATTGAGGAAGTGGCGGAAAAGGCCGAACTGAATGTTGAGGAGAGGATCCTCGATCTGCTGTTGCCGCCGCCGCGGTCCATGTCCGGATTCTATGACTTTGATTCCGAGAACAGCGACGACTCAACCACCGATATTGAAACTCCACAACGGGACGAACAATTCCATAAGACCCGCGAAAAACTACGCACGCAACTGCGCAGCGGCAAACTTGATAACCGCTTGATCGAGTTGGAAGTTCGAGAAAAGAACTTTCCCGTGATCGAACTGGCTGGGCCACAGGGTGTCGAAGAAATGGGCATCAACATGAAGGACATGTTGGGCAACCTGTTTCAGGGACGCACCAAGCGGAGAAAGATGCGCGTTGATGAGGCGATGGAGTACTTGATGCAGGAGGAGGAAGAGCGCCTCATCGATATGGACCAGGTGGCGCGTGCGGCGATCGAGCGCGTCGAGAATTCCGGCATCATCTTTCTCGACGAGTTGGACAAGATTGCCGGACGAGAATCAGGTCATGGACCAGACGTATCGCGCGAAGGGGTTCAGCGCGACATCTTGCCGATCGTCGAAGGCACGACGGTGAACAGTCGTTACGGGATGGTGCGCACCGACCACATTCTTTTCATTGCTGCCGGCGCCTTTCATGTGTCCAAGCCTTCCGATTTGATTCCGGAATTGCAGGGACGTTTTCCCATCAGGGTGGAACTTGAGTCGCTCACAGTGGAAGACTTCAAGCGTATCCTGACCGAGCCGCGCAACGCCCTGATCAAGCAGTATCAGGCAATGATGGAAACCGAAGGAGTCACGGTGGAGTTTACCGGTGATGCGATCGACTCAATTGCCAACTTTGCCGGTCAGGTAAACCAGCAAACTGAGGACATTGGCGCCAGGCGACTGCAGACAATCATGGAGAAGTTACTGGAAGAGATCAGCTTTGAAGGACCAGACCTTGAACCCAAGCTCCAGAAGATCAACGCCGCGTATGTGGAGAACATGCTCTCAGCAACGGTAAAGGATCAGGACTTGAGCCGGTATATCCTGTGAACAGTTTCAAACGTTTCCCTAACTCACTACTTCACAGATCATTGAACTTTCCCCACCCGTCAACCCGGTTGCCTTTGTTTCCCAAAGTCTGCGTCGTGATCTGTTTGGCAGCGATAGCCTTCGTCACGGGTTGCGGCAAACGCCGGCCGCCATTGCCTCCAGTTGAAAGGGTCTTGCAGCGAACCGAACTTTTGTCCGGCGCGCAACAAGGAAATGAAGTAATCCTCAGCTGGCCTACGCCGCAGCGAAATGCTCCGGATAGCAGTGTCCAAAGCATCAGACGCATTGACGTTTATCGCCTGGCGGAAAAACCTGGTTCACCGTTGTCACTCACTGAAGAAGAGTTTGCTTCGAGTTCCACTTTAATTGGCTCGGTCACCTATGAGGTGATCAAAACCGCAGGGGATACCTTAACTTTCAAAGACACCCTGGAGCTCGCCGGTGAACCGACGCGTCTTCGGTACGCGGTGAGGTACGTAAACTATTCCGGTCAGCGAGCTGGCTTCTCTAACATCATTGTGATCGAGCCGGCGGCACGAATCGCGCAGCCACCAGTGTTGACAGGTGCCGAAGTTCATGAAGACGCCATCACCCTGACGTGGCAACCCCCGGTTGCAAATATCGACGGTTCCACACCGGTCAACCTGTTGGGGTACAACGTCTACCGTCTTGACCAGACGCAAACTGAGCCAGGTCAGACGCCAATCAATTCGGCGTTGGTTTCCGGCACTCAATACCAGGACAAGAACTTCAAATTTGGAAACAACTATCGCTACCTGGTGCGATCGGTGTCGTTAGGAACTGAGGGCGCACAAGTAGAGAGTCTCAATTCGAACTTGATTGAGGTCTCACCTCGCGACACTTTTCCACCTTCTGCGCCTACCGGTATCAGCATTGCGTCCGCTCCGGGCCGGCTCTCGATATTTTTTGCGGCTAATCCGGAACCCGACATTGCCGGGTACAATATCTATCGTTCAACCGATCAGAACGCGCCGAAGGATAGCTGGACGAAACTAAACCCGACCCTGCTTACCAGAACCACCTTTACTGACGAGAAAGTAGAATCGGGCACGAGGTATTACTATTTCATTAGGGCCGTAGATCAGACTGGAAATATCAGTCCGCCCTCAGACGTGTATTCTGAAGTTGCTCCTTAACAGCCTATGAAACTTTGTCGCATTGCCCATCCGAGTTTTAAGCATCCTCGCTACGCCGTATTAGAAGGCGAACATCTTCTGCCACTGGACGAGACCTTCGACTTCTCCCAGGAACCGAGACCTGGCGACGCTGAGGCAAGGGGTCTCGGCGACGTGAGCTTTTGCCCGCCGGTCACCCCGTCCAAGATCGTCTGCGTCGGCCGGAACTACAAAGAGCACGCCGCCGAACTCGGCAATAAGATGCCTGCTGAGCCGCTATTGTTTTTGAAAGCTCCATCGGCGGTTATCGCCAATGGTGATCGGATAGAGCTGCCGCAAGCGTCGCAGCAGGTCGAACACGAGGGAGAACTAGGAGTAGTGATAGGCCGGCAAACACGCAATCTGTCACCAACTGAAGATCCTTTGCGGTACGTCTTCGGCTACACCTGCGTCAACGATGTCACCGCCCGCGACCTGCAGCGGAAGGACGTACAGTTTACGCGGGGAAAATCTTTCGATACTTTTTGCCCCGTCGGTCCATTCATTGTCACCGGCCTTGATCCGAGTAGTCTGGAAGTTAGTACTCGAGTCAATGGCAGCGTCAAGCAACACGGTAACACCGCTGATATGGCATTTTCAGTCGCATATCTAATAAGGTATATAGCGGCAATTATGACTCTGTATCCCGGTGATCTAATCGCAACTGGTACACCAGCCGGAGTTTCGCGGTTGCAGCACGGGGATTCGGTCGAAGTAGAGGTGTCAGGAATCGGTATTTTGCAGAACCCGGTTTATGATCCCATTGTTGCCCAAGACTAAAACATAACCAGGCAGTGCCCCTGACACTGCAGCACCGGGAGGTAAGTATGAAATTCTTTTTAGACACAGCAAACCTCAATGAGATTCGAGAAGCCGCGTCGTTTGGCTTCGCGGATGGCGTAACGACAAACCCTTCCCTGATCTCTAAGGAAGGTAACGTTGATTTCAAGCAGCACATCGCGGCCATTTGTGAGATTGTGCAGGGCCCGGTCTCAGCGGAGGTCACGAGTCAGGACAAGGACGGGATGATCCGTGAAGGGTTGGAGTACTCGAAGATTGCTCCCAATGTAGTAATCAAATGTCCGTTAACTAAAGAGGGTCTCAAGGCGACGCGCGAATTGGATCAGCAGGGCATCAAGGTGAATGTCACTCTCTGTTTTTCTGCTGCCCAGGCAATCCTGGCGGCGAAAGCCGGCGCTTCCTTCATCTCGCCTTTCCTCGGTAGGCTCGACGATATCGGAGAAAACGGCCTGGTCTTGTTGCGCGACATAATTGAGATCTACGAGAACTACAATTGGAAAACTGAGGTGCTGGCAGCGAGCTTGCGCAATCCAATCCATGTAATTGAAGCGGCCAGATTGGGATCAGACATCGCGACGATGCCGTTTAAGGTTATCGACCAGCTCTTCAATCATCCGTTGACCGACAAAGGTCAGGCACAATTCCTGGCCGATTGGCAGAAGAGCGGCAGGAAGTAGGTGGTTGATAGCAGAGCAAGAGTCAATCGTAGTTCGCACCCGCAAGTACAACGGCGTCGAGCATCGCAGCTGGACTGCCTGCATCATTCACCGGGCAGACTCGTTGCTTGTCCTCGACGCCACTTTCGATCGCGATATTGAACACGATCTCCTTGGCAAGATCGCGGTCGGCACCCGCAGCGTCGAATACTACTGGCTGGATCGTTGGTACAACGTATTTCGCTTTTGTGAACCCAACGGCGAGTTGAAGAACTTCTACTGCAACATCAATGTACCACCAGAGTTTGATGGACGTGTCCTCAGTTATGTCGACCTTGACATCGACGTCCTGGTAGCGCCTGACTTTTCTTACCAGATTCTTGACCTGGATGAATTCGAACGTAACGCAGAACTCTACCAATATCCCCTGGCGGTGCAACGGAAGGCGCGTCAAGCTGTTGACGATCTTATAGCCCTAATCGATACGAGATCGCTTCCCTTCACTGAGTAGCGAACGACTAAGCTATGGCGACCAAACAACAACCAACTCAGCCTAAGAGCAAGTTAGAGGTACTGCGCGAACGAAAACTAAAAGCGGAGGAAGGCGGAGGCGTCGCGCGCGTCGAAAAGCAACACGCCGCGGGCAAGATGACTGCCCGTGAACGCATCGAGTTCTTGCTTGATGAAGGTACGTTTGAAGAGTTTGACAAGTTGGTGGTGCATCGCAGTAAAGATTTTGGCCTAGACAGCCAGCTATATCCTGGCGACGGAGTCATTACGGGACACGGTCTAATTGACGGGCGCAACGTGTTTGTCTTCGCCCAGGACTTCACCGTCTTTGGCGGTTCCCTCTCCGAAACTCACGCGGAAAAGATCTGCAAAGTAATGGACCTGGCAATGAAAGTCGGCGCTCCAATCATCGGCCTGAATGATTCGGGTGGGGCTCGAATTCAGGAAGGCGTGGTCAGCCTGGGTGGTTACGCGGATATTTTCCTGCGCAACACGCTCGCCAGTGGAGTGGTGCCGCAGATAAGTTGCATCATGGGACCATGTGCGGGCGGCGCCGTTTACAGTCCGGCGATCACGGACTTCAACGTGATGGTCAAGGATACTTCTTACATGTTCATTACCGGACCTGACGTAATAAAGACCGTTACTCACGAGGAAGTCACGAAGGAACAGTTGGGCGGTGCTCTCACGCATAATCGAATCTCCGGCGTAGCGCATTTTGCTGCCGACTCAGATGAAGAGGCGCTGCGCATGGTACGCGAGCTCATTTCCTTCATGCCGTCAAACAACCTGGAAGATCCGCCGCGAATCGCTTGCAGTGATCCAGCTGACCGGGCCGAGCAGAAACTTAATGAGATAGTGCCGGCTGCTTCTGATCAACCTTATGACATGCGTGAGGTGATCAATCTCGTCGTTGACGAGGGTTATTTCTTTGAAGTGCAGCAGTCGTACGCGCAAAACATTTGCGTAGGGTTTGCTCGGCTCGGTGGCCGGCCAGTGGGGATTGTCGCGAACCAGCCTGCGTTTCTCGCTGGGGTACTTGATATCAACGCCTCGGTGAAAGGCGCGCGCTTCGTTCGTTTCTGCGACTGTTTCAATATTCCGCTGGTGACGTTTGAAGATGTACCAGGCTTTATGCCCGGAGTTTCCCAGGAACACGGTGGCATCATCGTGCACGGCGCCAAGCTTCT
>DATFRK010000958.1:0-4117 GCA_035263325.1 Pyrinomonadaceae bacterium
CTTGCATCTTCTAGCAGGAGAAGGGGTCTGGGGAAGGGGACGGCATCTGAGTCCCCGTCCCCAGCAGCCCTTTCGAAATCTTTTCGTCGTTGTCGTTGTTCACAAAAACCTCGATCGTTGCGCCTCGATTTTCGGCCTGGCATCCGGCCTTGCGCTCGAATTCTTCCGGCGAGCAATAGGCCAGCGCAGAATGCAAGCGCTGCCGATTGTAATACTCGTCGATGAATTCTTCGATGTTGGTTCGTAACTGTTCCAGGTTCTCGTATTTGTGGGCGTAGATTTCTTCTCGCTTCAGTGTTTTGATGAAGCTTTCGCAACTAGCATTGTCGTAGGGGTTCGCCGGTCGGCTCATGCTCGGAATCATGTGGTGCCTCTCGAGGAGCGCGATATATTCCCCGCGAGCGTATTGCAGCCCGCGATCCGAATGATGCACGAGGCCAGGTTTCGGTTGTCGGCGCTCGATGGCTTGCTCTAGCGCTCCGACGGTGAGCCGGATCGCGAGGGTACGATCCAACGCCCAGCCCACCACCTTGCGAGAGAACCCATCGAGGATCACGGCCAAGTAGACAAATTCCGCCTTCAGCCGAATGTAGGTGATATCCGCTACCCAAAGCTGATCGATCCCGGTCAGTTTCATCCGAGCCGCTAAGTTCAGATAAATCTCCAACTTGTGGTTCGAGTTCGTGGTGACCTTGAAGCGCTTCGGTTGCAAGGCCAGCAGGTTATCTTTCCGCATGATCCGCACCACGCGCTTGTGGTTCACCTGCATTCCTCGCCGACGGAGCTCCTTGACGATTCGTCGATACCCGTAACGACGACGATGCTCCAGGGCAATTTGGTGGATGACCGATCGCACCTCGGTCTCTTCTTCAGCAGATCGCTGGTCTTTTAGCGATCGATAGAAACTCCTGCGACTGACCGGAACCAACTGGCACAAGTGCTCGATACTCAGCCTGCCTTGCAAAAGCATTACTTCTCGGATCTGCTCGAAGATCCCGTCTCGCCAGTTTCGCCGCTCTTCTGGCGTCGAGCCTCGACTTTTTGCAAGGCACCTCTGAAAAAATCCACTTCCAGGGTCTTCTCGGCCAGCAGTCGCTTTAGCCGCAGGTTTTCTTTTCGGTAGGCAGCCGCGTGGGTACTCGGACGTGCCGCTTCCTCCCCTGGCTCAAGCGCTTCGAGTTTGGCGCGCCACTTGTAGAGGCATCTTGGTCTTACCCCCAGCTCTCGCGCCAACTCATCAACGCTTTCGCACGTCCTCATCCGCTCCACGGCCATTCGCTGGAATTTCCGGGAGTACCTCTTCCTCTTCACGGTGCATCCTTTCCCGGAAACTGTGCCCAATCTTGTGTGTCACTTCAAGGGTTCACTCCACTCGCAGAGAGGAGAGTGGCACGCTAGTGCATCGTGTTGTAAAATAAAGGTCTAACTTGCCTGTTCCCCGATAGCTCAACGGTAGAGCATTCGGCTGTTAACCGAAGGGTTGCTAGTTCGAATCTAGCTCGGGGAGCCAACTTAATTCTCAATCCCTCAATCAGTTAAACTACTTTCCTAAACTTCGTTTTTTGTTGCTTTCTTCTTGCCGCAATCGGGCGGCCCGCATCACGAAACTCATTGCCGTAATCTTGACAGAACTCGTCCTTGGGAGTTAACTCTTCCTTGTAGTACCCAGGAGTAAAACATGCGACCAGTCAAGGTGATACTTCTCGGGATGTTCTTCTCGTTTATCGGGTTCGTCATTTCGCTATTCGTCTCGATCATACGCGGCAGGGTGAGCGTCGAAACCAGCCACGCGACCGGGTTGAGTGCGGTAGTAGCAGGAATCCTCGAAGCTCTGTTTAATCCGATCACCCTGCTGGTCATTGTGGTCGCGTTCGTTGCTGCGACGTGTTTAACGCGAAAGTCCAAGCGCAGTTCTACACCTGGATGAAGGAACTGTCCGGCAAGTCCACGTGGTTGACTTTGTATTGAAAGCTGACTGGCTACATTTGGAAAATGTATGCAACATGCTCCGTTTGCACTGAGCGTATCGAAAAATGTGGAAAAGTGAATCTTCATTCACTTTGTTTTCATATTTTTGCAGAATCCAGAACTTGGGACTCGTACCAGATCTCCGGTTTCCCGTTTACCAGGAATTGACCTAGCGTTGAGTCCGTTGCAATAGCCACGAAGCCAATTCCATTTAATTGGAACGACATGGGGAAAACTCTTTTATCGATGCGATGTTTCGCACTTCTTGCGCTGTTTACGGCTGGAAGCTGCGACGCCCGGGCACAAAGCGCAAAGGAAAAACGGGAGGCTGCTTATCAAGCAAAGCTGCGGTCTTACTCTGATGTCCTCAAACCGGGAATGACCCGCAAGAAAGTGGAAGACTACCTGCGAGAGAAAGGTGTCGCATTCGGGCAGTTGTGTTGCATTGACGAGAAACCTGCGTTCGCCGACCTAGTTTATATAGGGAAAGAGAAACACCCCTGGTACTGTGAAAAACACAGTGTCTTCATCGCGTTCCAATTCGCAGCTGTCGAGCCACACAAGGGTTGGGAGGCATATGATTCGGACACGCTTAAAAGCATCACCGTCTTCCACAAGTTCGAGGGCTGCCTCTAATCGAAAGTAAGCGCCCGGGAGTCGGGAAACCGGACAAGTGCCGTTTCGGCTTTCGCGCAGAATTTCACTTGTACGATTTCCTCGGTGGTTTCAATGGGTGGACGCAACACTAGCTCGAAGTCTAAGTACAGGAATTTCAAGGCCTAAATTCGTCCTCAAAACCTAATTCAAAGAAAAAGAAGCCCTGCTTAGGTCTAATTCAATACGGCTCTGGAGATTGGAACTTCTGAAAAAGATTGATGGGTCAAGCGACTAGAGAAGTGTTGCATCGACCGTTTGAACCGGCGCCGTTAATCGGGACTTGAAGTCGGGTTCGGTTTATCCGACACGTTCGCCCAATTGGGAAGAATTGAACTTTGTTGAAATTGATTCCGTCGGCCACGCTTATGCCCTAATTCCCATCGATGATGATTGAGCGCGCAGAACATGGAGTTGTGTCAGTGGTAGTCAGTCCAGCTTATTGCTGCATAATCAGTGGCGAGTAGTGGTTGAGAACCAACCGCCAGTGCCCCTGCTGCTTTACCCATACCCTCGTAAAGCGGTTTTCACGGGGGACCGCTTTGCCTTTGTCTTGCCCATTCATTGTGGAGCGGCCAGTCTCGACAGCCGTGTTTCCGTAGATGCGCACCTGAACCTCGTCGGTGGTGATGGACTGAAATTTCAATTCACCGGACGTAAAATCTGAAATTACCTGCGGCTTGGTTCTCACTGCGCCGCTTGGCCCTATGCCGATAAAGTCAGCAGCATAGATGCGCTCAAGGGCCGCCGCATCAGCATCGATCTGCGCCTGAATGCGTTCATGATCCAGTTGCCTTATGACCTGCTCAATGCTTCCTCTTCGATCCCGGCTCGCGCTCGGTCTTTGTCCTAGGGCGATCGGGGCCGTCGTAAGGACTAGAACGGCTATGACAATTGTTCGTCTCATCGAGAATTCGCCTTCTAATTACGCACTCACCTGCTCGTTTCTTCGCATGACGGTTGAGTTGACGCGGCGGCGCGATTTTCATTCAAGCATCGCCAGACCCGAGCGGTCAATGAGGTGGCCGAACTCCGAAGGTCCTTCCATGAGAAGGCCGGTTGATGTCAAGGCACACTTTCATCTTCTTCTTTCCGTGAATCAGTTCCCATTCAGCCAAGCCGCCTCTGTCGCCATCCTTCCATCCGCACTCTTTTGCGAGCGATATTCGCTCGGTGCATGGTGGGTGTTCTCGCTTCAGTAGGTGCTGCTACCTGATAATCGTCCTCTCGTCCCACCTTTTCGGTAGGAGTCGGGCGCCAGGACCTGGTCGCAGTCACCTGGACTCGGCGGTTGAGCTCAGCTGTCCGGATCGAAACTCTCTAGGCCACTGCCTGCATCGCTTTTTGGCTATTGCGCAATGGTTCGTACACCTCCCCCATGCAAACCTATGTATTACATCGGCCTGGATGTTCACAAGCAGAAGATCAGCTACTGCGTGAAGGACGGCAGTGGCAAGATCTATGCCGAAGGATGGATTCCCGCCACACGTTTTGA